>NZ_JBIVMY010000014.1:107574-127361 GCF_044753325.1 Pseudomonas sp. NPDC088414
ATACGGCTACAAGCCAACCGCTATCCCGGTGGCCGTGGACGCCCTGGCGGTGTTCGTGCACAAGGACAACCCGATCCAGCACCTGACCATGGAACAGGTTGACGCGATCTTCTCGTCCACCCGTCTGTGCGGCGCCAAAGCCGACGTGAAAACCTGGGGCGACCTGGGCGTGACCGGCGACCTGGCCAACAAGCCAGTGCAACTGTTCGGTCGTAACTCGGTATCCGGCACTTACGGCTACTTCAAGGAAGAAGCCCTGTGCAAAGGCGACTACAAACCTAACGTCAACGAACAACCAGGCTCGGCGTCGGTTGTGCAGTCGATCAGCTCCTCGCTGAACGGCATCGGTTACTCGGGCATCGGCTACAAGACTGCCAGCGTGAAGACCGTTGCTCTGTCGAAGAAAGGCAGCACTGACTTCATCGAAGACACCGAAGAAAACGCCCTGAACGGCAAGTACCCGCTGTCGCGCTTCCTCTACGTTTACGTGAACAAGGCCCCGAACAAGCCTCTGGCCCCGCTGGAAGCCGAGTTCGTGAAACTGGTTCTGTCCAAACAGGGTCAGGAAGTGGTGGTGAAAGACGGCTACATCCCGCTGCCGGCCAAGGTTGCTGCAAAAGCACTGGCTGACCTGGGTCTGCAGGAAGGCGGCGCTGAAGTCGCAAAAAAGTAACAAACTGAGTCCGGGGTGAACCCCACCGGACTCAGGTAAAAGGCCGGATCTGCCAGCAGACCGGCCTTTTACACACCTCAAATTTTCAATCCTCTGCCAGTCCCGCTGGCGGTGGATTTGGTGCGTCACTGCATTGTCATCTTTCTGTCATACAGGATCGCTAGGGTGAGCGCATGAATGATCTGGCCAATTCCCCAATGACTACGACTTCCCCTCCCAAGCGCATTGATTTCAATACGCCTGAGCTGCAACGCAAGCGCCGCATTCGCGCGCTCAAGGATCGCTTCACCCGCTGGTACGTCCTCGTTGGCGGGCTGGCGGTGCTGGCAGCCATCACCCTGATCTTCTTCTTTCTCGCCTACGTTGTTGCACCGTTGTTCCACGGTGCCAGCCTGACCGCGAAAGACGCCATTACCCCAGCCTGGATGCAGGACGCCGGCAAGCCGCTGATGATTTCGCTCGAAGAGCAGAATCAGGTGGCGATGCGCGTTTCCGACAAGGGCCAGGCGCTGTTCTTCGATATCGACAGTGGCGCTGAACTGAAGCGCGTCGATCTGCCGGTGCCTGCTGGCGCAACCGTCACTTCCATCGGTGAAGACCAGCCAGGTCATCCGCTGGTCGCCGTGGGCCTGTCCAACGGCCAGGCGCTGGTGTTCCGTCACACCTATAAAGTCAGCTACCCCGATGGCAAGAAAACCATCACTCCAGCCATCGAGTTTCCTTACGGCAACACACCGATCGCAGTGAACGAGAGCGGCGGGGCGCTGGAGCACGTCAGCCTCAACGCTACCGATTCGACGCTGATGCTGGTGGGTTCGACCGGTTCGCAACTCAATGTTTTGTCGCTGACCAGCGAAGAAAACATGATGACCGGCGAAGTCACCAACGAGCAGAAGCGTATCGAGCTGCCGCAGATGACTGAACCGGTGAAAAACATCTTCGTCGACCCGCGCCAGCAATGGCTCTATGTGGTCAACGGGCGTGCCCAGGCCGACGTGTTCAGCCTGCGCGACAAGAGCCTCAACGGTCGCTACAAACTGCTGGAAAACGCTGACGCCGAAGTTACCGCGAGCACGCAACTGGTGGGCGGCATCTCGCTGATCATCGGTGACTCCAAGGGTGGCCTGGCCCAGTGGTTCATGGCTCGCGATACCGATGGCGAGCTGCGCCTGAAGCAGATCCGTACCTTCCAGATGGGCTCCGCGCCAATCGTTGAAATCACTGCCGAAGAGCGTCGCAAGGGCTTCGTTGCTCTCGATGCCAGCGGCAAGCTTGGCGTGTTCCACAGCACCGCGCACCGCACTCTGCTGGTCGAGCCGGTAACCGAAGGGCAGGGCCTGTTCGGTCTGTCGCCGCGCGCCAACCGGGTGATCGTCGAGGCCGGCGGCAAGCTGCAACCGCTGCTGCTCGACAACCCGCACCCGGAAGTGTCGTGGAGCGCGTTGTGGAGCAAGGTCTGGTACGAGAACTACGACGAGCCTAAATACGTCTGGCAATCGACCGCCGCCAACACCGATTTCGAACCGAAGTTGAGCCTCTCGCCACTGACCTTCGGCACCCTGAAAGCCGCGTTCTACGCCATGCTGCTGGCGGCACCGCTGGCGGTTGCCGCGGCAATCTACACCGCGTACTTCATGGCCCCGGGCATGCGCCGCAAGGTCAAACCGGTGATCGAACTGATGGAAGCGATGCCGACGGTGATCCTCGGGTTCTTCGCCGGTCTGTTCCTCGCCCCGTATGTCGAAGGGCATCTGCCGGGCATCTTCAGCCTGTTGATGCTGCTGCCGATCGGCATTCTGGTCGCCGGTTTCACCTTCAGCCGCCTGCCTGAGTCGATTCGCCTGAAGGTCCCGGACGGCTGGGAAAGTGCGCTGCTGATTCCGGTGATCCTGTTCGTCGGTTGGCTGTCGCTGTACATGAGCCCGTACATGGAGAACTGGTTCTTCGGCGGTGACATGCGCATGTGGATCTCCCACGACCTGGGCATCACCTACGACCAGCGCAACGCTCTGGTGGTCGGCCTGGCGATGGGTTTTGCGGTGATCCCGAACATCTACTCGATAGCCGAAGACGCCGTGTTCAGCGTGCCGCGTGGCCTGACCCTCGGTTCCCTGGCGCTCGGTGCCACGCCGTGGCAGACCATGACCCGTGTGGTGATCCTCACCGCCAGCCCGGGCATCTTCTCGGCGCTGATGATCGGCATGGGCCGTGCGGTCGGCGAAACCATGATCGTGTTGATGGCCACCGGTAACACTCCGGTCATGGAAATGAACCTGTTCGAAGGCCTGCGCACCCTGGCCGCCAACGTCGCGGTGGAAATGCCCGAGTCGGAAGTCGGCGGCAGCCACTACCGCGTGCTGTTCCTCTCGGCGCTGGTGCTGCTGTTGTTCACCTTCGTCATGAACACCCTGGCAGTACTGATTCGTCAGCGTCTGCGCAAGAAATACTCGTCGCTTTAAGAAAGGTAGAAGTCTGTGAAACAGAACTCCCTGAATGGATGGTTCAAGAGCGGCGCCCCGGGCGTCTGGATCAGCGGTGGCGCGGTGTCCATCGCGGTCATCATGACCATTGGCCTGCTGGCGGTGATTGCCGTGCGCGGTCTCGGTCACTTCTGGCCGGCGGACCTGATCCACGCCAGCTACGACGTACCGGGCCAGGCCAATCACCTGGTCATCGGCGAAGTGGTACAGAAGGAAGAAGTGCCGCGTGCCCGCCTGAAAAGCGCCGGCCTGCCGGTGCCTGATCAAGGCCCGGAATTCATGACCCGCGAGCTGATCAAGGTCGGCAACCGTGACCTGAACGGCAACGACTTCACCTGGGTGGTCGGCGAGTGGCTGACCAACCAGACCACGCCGCCGGAACTGATGGCGATCGAGCGTCGCGAGTGGGGCAACTTCTACGGTTACCTGGTCAACGTCAAACAGGACGGCAAGGTGATCGCCGAGGGCGAAGCGGCCTGGCCTGAGCTGCAAGCGCGAATCAACCGTGTGAACGGCCTGGCGGCGCAACTCAAGTCGCTGGAAAAGACTGATATCGGTGCGATCAACGCAGGGCTGGAACGCATCCGCCTGCACGGGCGCAAACTGGAACTCGACGGCAAGCTCGACGCCACCGCGCAAGCGGACATGGACGCCGAACGTGCCGAGCTGAACGCGCGTTATCAGGACATCGAAGCGCGTCTGAGCGATCTGCATGCGCAGTTTAACCGCGACGCGTTGACCGCCCGCGATGCCAACGGCAAAGAGATCGAAATCAGCCTGGGCAAAGTGGTTCACGCCTATCAGCCGAATGCCATGGGCACGCTGACCAAGATCGGTTTCTACTTCAGCAAGGTCTGGGAGTTCCTGTCCGACGACCCGCGTGAAGCGAACACCGAAGGCGGGATCTTCCCGGCGATTTTCGGCACCGTGATGATGACCCTGATCATGGCGATGATCGTGACTCCGTTCGGCGTGCTGGCGGCGGTGTACCTGCGTGAATACGCCAAGCAGAACACCCTGACGCGGATCATCCGTATCGCGGTGAACAACCTGGCGGGCGTTCCGGCGATCGTTTACGGCGTGTTTGGTCTGGGCTTCTTCGTTTATGTGTTGGGCGGATCGGTTGACCGCTTGTTCTTCCCCGAAGCACTGCCGGCACCGACCTTCGGTACACCGGGTCTGCTCTGGGCTTCGTTGACCCTGGCGCTGCTGGCGGTGCCAGTGGTGATCGTGGCCACTGAAGAAGGTCTGGCGCGTATCCCGCGCACCGTGCGCGAAGGCTCGCTGGCGCTGGGCGCGACCAAGGCCGAAACGCTGTGGAAGATCGTTCTGCCAATGGCCAGCCCGGCGATGATGACCGGGATGATCCTCGCCGTGGCCCGCGCCGCCGGTGAAGTGGCGCCGCTGATGCTGGTGGGTGTGGTGAAACTGGCGCCGTCGCTGCCGGTGGACGGCAACTACCCGTACCTGCACCTGGACCAGAAGATCATGCACCTGGGCTTCCACATCTATGACGTCGGCTTCCAGAGCCCGAACGTCGAAGCGGCACGACCGCTGGTGTACGCCACGGCGCTGCTGCTGGTGCTGGTGATCGCCACGTTGAACCTGTCGGCGGTGTGGATCCGTAACCACCTGCGCGAAAAATACAAAGCTTTGGACAGTTAATACAGACCCTGTGGGAGCTGGCTTGCCAGCGATGCAGGCGACTCGGTCTGCCAGTAACACCGCGGTGATGCCATCGCTGGCAAGCCAGCTCCCACAGGAGTCGCGACAGACACAGAATTTGAGTAACCCGCTGGCGTTGTCCGGCGGTTCAACGAACCGAATTTGTTAGCACAGGGAGCCTCCCATGCAGCACGAAACACATACCCACGGCATCAACATGTCGGCCCTGGGTCGCGACAAGCAGAGCCTGAGCCTCGAGCAGGAAACCGTGGCCATCGAAGTCCCGGGCCTGAGCCTGTTCTACGGCGAGAAGCAGGCGCTGTTCGACGTCAGCATGAACATCCCGAAACAGCGCGTGACCGCGTTCATCGGCCCGTCCGGCTGCGGCAAGTCCACGCTGCTGCGTACCTTCAACCGCATGAACGATCTGGTTGACGGTTGCCGTGTCGAAGGCGCGATCAACCTGTACGGCAACAACATCTATCGCAAGGGCGAAGACGTTGCCGAGCTGCGTCGTCGCGTCGGCATGGTGTTCCAGAAGCCCAACCCGTTCCCCAAGACCATCTACGAAAACGTGGTCTACGGTTTGCGCATTCAAGGCATCAACAAAAAGCGCATCCTCGATGAAGCGGTCGAATGGGCGTTGAAAGGTGCGGCGCTGTGGGATGAAGTGAAAGATCGCCTGCACGATTCGGCACTCGGCCTGTCCGGTGGTCAGCAGCAGCGTCTGGTGATCGCGCGCACCATCGCGGTTGAGCCGGAAGTGCTGCTGCTCGACGAACCGTGCTCGGCCCTCGACCCGATTTCGACCCTGAAAGTCGAAGAGCTGATCTACGAGCTGAAGTCCAAGTTCACCATCGTCATCGTCACCCACAACATGCAACAAGCTGCGCGGGTGTCCGACTACACGGCGTTCATGTACATGGGCAAACTGGTGGAATTCGGCGACACCGATACCCTGTTCACCAATCCGGCGAAGAAGCAGACCGAAGACTACATCACCGGTCGTTATGGCTGACAGTTGCGGTTATTCACAGAATTGACGCTGCGGCCCACCGCACCTTACCGGACGCTCCAAGGACGCCAACATGATTAGTAAAGAAGGCCTTACCCACCACATCTCCGCGCAGTTCAACGCCGAGCTTGAGGAAGTGCGCAGCCACCTCCTGGCCATGGGCGGGCTGGTCGAGAAGCAGGTCAACGACGCGGTCACCGCGCTGATCGAGGCCGACTCGGGCCTGGCCCAGCAAGTGCGCGAGATCGACGACCAGATCAACCAGATGGAACGCAACATCGACGAAGAATGCCTGCGCATTCTCGCCCGTCGTCAGCCGGCGGCGTCGGATCTGCGGCTGATCATCAGCATCTCCAAGTCGGTGATCGACCTGGAGCGCATCGGCGACGAAGCGACCAAGATCGCTCGCCGCGCCATTCAGCTGTGCGAAGAAGGCGAAGCGCCGCGCGGTTACGTCGAAGTGCGTCACATCGGCGACCAGGTGCGCAACATGGTCCGTGATGCGCTGGACGCGTTTGCCCGCTTCGATGCCGATCTGGCCCTGTCGGTGGCGCAGTACGACAAGGTCATCGACCGCGAATACAAGACCGCGCTGCGTGAGCTGGCCACCTACATGATGGAAGACCCGCGCTCTATCTCGCGGGTTCTGAGCATCATCTGGGTCCTGCGTTCGCTGGAGCGCATCGGCGACCACGCGCGCAACATCTCGGAACTGGTGATCTACCTGGTGCGTGGCACCGACGTGCGCCACTTGGGCCTCAAACGCATGAAAGAAGAAGTTCAAGGCACAAGCGGCGAAACCGCTAATGTTCCGGGCGATGCTGACGATAAGTAAGATTGCCTGAGAAAAGCGCCCGGCCCTTTGGCCGGGCGTTTTTGTTTATGGTGCTTGAACAGCGAATCGAATTAAAAAGCAGCACCCGCGAACGAAAAGTCCCGGCGTGACTGAAGATTGTTGGCAATGTGCCATCAGCAAAGCGGTATGCTTGCCGGGATTTTTATAGGGGTGTTGGATGAGCAAGATCAGTGTGTTGGTCGTGGACGATGCTTCGTTCATTCGCGACCTGGTGAAAAAATGCCTGCGTAACTATTTTCCGGGGATCCGCACCGAGGATGCCATCAACGGCAAAAAGGCCCAGGCCATGCTGGCCAAAGAAGCGTTCGACCTGGTCCTGTGCGATTGGGAAATGCCGGAAATGTCCGGTCTTGAGCTGCTGACCTGGTGCCGTCAGCAAGACAATCTCAAGTCGATGCCATTCATCATGGTCACCAGCCGTGGTGACAAAGAGAACGTGGTGCAGGCGATTCAGGCCGGCGTTTCCGGCTATGTCAGCAAGCCGTTCACCAACGAGCAACTGCTGACCAAGGTCAAGCAGGCGCTGAACAAGGTTGGCAAGCTCGACGCCCTGATGAACAGCGCGCCGACCAAGATGAACTCGGCGTTCGGCAACGATTCCCTGAGTGCATTGACCGGCGGCAAGGCTGCCGTGGTCGGCGCTGCGCCAGCGGCGGCTGCGGTCAATCCGTTCGCCAAGCCCGCCGCTGCTGCTCCGGCGCCAGCTGCTGCGCCGTCCCGTGGTTTGCTCAACAGCCCGCCGGTGCAGGCCCCGGCCGCCTCGAAAGCGCCGGTCGGCGGTCGTGGTCAGGGCCAGTTGCGCTTGCCAAGCGGCACTCAGCAATGCGTGATCAAGGCCCTGAGCATCAAGGAAGCGCTGTTGGTGGTGAAACGCACCGAGACGCTGCCGCAGATCCTCGACAGTGCCGTGCTCGATCTGGAGCAGGGCGACAACGCGGAAATCGCCCGCCTCAATGGCTACCTGCACGCCGTGGTCGCCCACGAGCCGAAGCCGGACAGCGAATGGCTGCAATTGACCTTCCGCTTTGTCGATCAGGACGCGCAGAAGCTCGACTACATCTCCCGCCTGATCGCTCGCGGTACGGCGCAGAAGCACTTCGTTCCAGGCGCGTAAGCGGCGCATCGAAAAAGATCGCAGCCTGCGGCAGCTCCTACAGGATCGCATTCCAATGTAGGAGCTGCCGCAGGCTGCGATCTTTTGCTTTGTGCGCTGCCCAATTTGAAACATCTGTCGACTAGCCTGGTCTGTCTCAGCTGCTAGGCTCATTTCCAGGCCTTCCTTCGACAGACTCTTGCCCATGCTCGCGCGCCTGCTGTTTTTCTGTGGTCTTTTCCTGGCCTCCACCTCGACTGTGGCCATGACCATCTACAAATCCACCGATGCCAACGGCGTGGTCTCGTACAGCGACCGGCCGAGCAAAGGCTCGCAGGTGTTCGTGTTTCAGGACCGCATGGTCGAGCACCTGGAGCGTCAGGTGTATCTCGATATCAAGAAGCAGAAGGGCAGCGACGTGGTGTTCGTGCGCAACGATCTGTATGCGCCGGTCGAAATTGCGCTGGCGTTTACCGGCCTGAGCAATGTGCGTGGCGCTCCGGCGCAGACGATTCGCCGGGTGCTGCCGGCGCGCAGCAACACGCGGTTGGCGCTGCTGACGGCGATTACCCGCGGTCAGCCGTTGGTATATTCCCCGCAATTCCAGTATTCGCTGGGTGATCCCACAGGCGCCGCGCAGAGCTATCGCTACCCGCTGCCCTGGCGGGGCGGGCCGTTCCGTCTCAGTCAGGGTGCCAATGGCCAATACAGCCACTATGGGCCGAAGAACCGGTATGCGATGGACATCGCCATGCCGGTGGGCACACCGATCATTGCCGCACGGGCCGGGGTGGTGGTGAAAACCGAAAATTCACAGAGCGGACGCGGCAATGATGCGTCCGGCAATTTCGTCCGGGTACTGCATGATGACGGCACGATGGGCGTGTACCTGCATCTCAAGCAGGGCTCGGTGAGCGTGCGCGAAGGGCAGCGGGTGGTGGTCGGCAGCCCGCTGGCGCTGTCGGGCAATACCGGCAACAGCAGCGGCCCGCACCTGCACTTTGTGGTGCAGCGCAATACCGGGCAGGGGCTGGTATCTATTCCGTATCAGTTCAACCAGCCGCTGGGGGCATTGCCCAACTTTGCGTTGGGCAAACAGTAAAACCGTTAGGGGGCCACTGTGGAGGGGCTTTTGTGGTGAGGGGATTTATCCCCGATGGACGGCGCAGCCGTCCCAAAATCATTGAAGGCATTGAGTCAGGAGTTACGCGATTGCAGATTACAGGGCCGCTCCGCGACCCATCGGGGATAAATCCCCTCACCACAGAAGCGTCCCCCAAAACACCCATCAATCCAGCATCAACACCTTCGCCAGCACAATCTTCGGCCCTTTCATCTTCTTGATGATGATCCGCAGGCCTTCGACTTCCAGCACTTCTTCCTCTTCCGGTACCCGTTTCAGGGTCTCGTAAACCAGCCCGGCGAGGGTTTCGGCTTCGATGTGATCCAGGTCGATACCCAGCAGGCGTTCAACCTTGAACAGCGGCGTGTCGCCACGTACCAGCAGCTTGCCCGGCTGATACGCGAGGATCCCGCGCTCGGCCTTGCGGTGTTCGTCCTGGATGTCGCCGACCAGCACTTCCAGCACGTCTTCCATGGTCAGGTAGCCGATGATGTTGCCGTCGGCCTCTTCGACCACGGCGAAGTGCGAGCCGCCCTTGCGGAACTGCTCCAGCAGTTGCGACAGCGGCATGTGCCGCGATACGCGCTCCAGTGGGCGGGTCAGCTCAGCCAGGTTGAACGACTCCGGAATATGGTCCAGCGCCGCCAGCTCCAGCAGCAGGTCCTTGATGTGCAACAGGCCGACGAACTCCTGACGTTCGCTGTCGTACACCGGATACCGGCTGAACTTGTGGCGACGGAACATCGCGAGGATTTCTTTCAGCGGCGCGTTGAATTCGAGGGTGATCAGGTCTTCGCGGGAGTTGGCCCAGTCGACCACTTCCAGTTCGCCCATCTCCACTGCCGAGGCCAGCACGCGCATGCCCTGGTCGCTCGGGTCCTGACCACGGCTGGAGTGCAGGATCAGTTTCAGTTCTTCGCGGCTGTAATGGTGTTCGTGGTGCGGGCCGGGTTCGCCTTGGCCGGCAATGCGCAGAATCGCGTTGGCGCTGGCATTGAGCAGGTAGATCGCCGGGTACATCGCCCAGTAGAACAGGTACAGCGGCACCGCGGTCCACAGCGACAGCAGCTCGGGTTTGCGGATCGCCCACGACTTGGGCGCCAGCTCACCGACCACGATGTGCAGGTAGGAAATGATGAAGAACGCGGTAAAGAACGAAATGCCTTTGACCACTTCCGGCGACTGCACGCCGACCGCGCTCAGCAGCGGCTCGAGCAGGTGCGCGAAGGCCGGCTCACCGACCCAGCCCAGACCGAGGGAGGCGAGGGTGATACCGAGCTGGCACGCCGAGAGGTACGCATCGAGCTGACTGTGTACGGTACGCAGGATGTGCCCGCGCCAGCCGTTCTTGTCGGCGATGGCCTCGACCCGGGTCGAGCGCAGTTTGACCATGGCGAATTCCGCCGCAACGAAGAAGCCGTTGAGCAAAACCAGGATCAGAGCGAAAAGAATCATGCCGAAATCGGCGAATATCGTAGCGAGGGACAAGCCAGGGGAAGGGTCCATGATGGAGTTTTGCAGGTTCCGTGTGATTCGTAAGAGAGAAAAAATCGCGCCTGAAAGGCAGACGCAAGTCAGCCAATGTAGCGGCTGACTTGGCGATTGCCTAGTGGCGCGTGCTGGCCGGTATCACTCGGCGGCGCTGATCGTCCGCGCCTGAGCGACCTGAGCCGGGGCGAAATGGCAGGTGAACGTGCTGCCGTGGCCGGGCACGCTGCTGATCTCCATCCGCGCGCGGTGGCGCAGCAGCACGTGTTTGACGATCGCCAGGCCCAGCCCGGTGCCGCCGGTGTTGGAGTTGCGGCTGGAGTCGACGCGATAGAAGCGTTCGGTCAGGCGCGGCAGGTGTTTGCTGTCGATGCCGATCCCGGAATCCTGCACGCTCAGGTGCGCGCCTTGCTCGTCACCCCACCAGCGAATGCGGATATTACCTTCGGCCGGGGTGTATTTCACCGCGTTGAACACCAGGTTGGAGAAGGCACTGCGCAGTTCCGCCTCGCTGCCCTTGAGCAGGATTTTGCCGTCGGCTTCGAGGGTGATTTTCTGGTTTTTCTGCCCGGACAACTGCTGGGCGTCGCCCTTGATCGATTGCAACAGGGTATCGATCTGCACCGGCTGGTTGTCCGACGGGTAGTCGGTGGCTTCCAGCTTCGCCAGCAACAGCAGGTCATTGAGCAGCGTCTGCATGCGCCCGCCCTGTTGCTGCATCTGCTGCAGCGCGCGGCTCCAGCGCGGGTTCACTTCCTCGACGTTGTCGAGCAGGGTTTCCAGGTAGCCGCAGATCACTGTCAGCGGCGTGCGCAGTTCGTGGGAGACGTTGGCGATGAAATCTTTGCGCATCTGTTCCAGCTGATGAATGCGCGTGACGTCGCGCACCAGCATCAGATGCTCGTTGTTGCCATAGCGGGTGAGGTACAGCTGAATGCGCACCCGATCGTTGGTTGGCGAGGGAATTTCCAGCGGTTCGGCGTAGCTTTCCTGCTCGAAGTATTCCTTGAAGCGCGGATGGCGCACCAGGTTGGTCACCGGTTGGCCGCTGTCCTGCGGAGTCTTGAGGCCGAGCAGGGTTTCGGCAGCGCGGTTCCACCATTCCAGGTTGCCGTCGCTGTCGAGCATGATCACCGCGTCTTTCAGCGCGGCGGTGGACTCCTGCACCCGGTCGATCACCGCTTGCAGGCGCCCGCGTACCCGTTGGTCGCGGCGTTGCAGGTGGTAGATGCTGTCGAACACCTCGCCCCACAGGCCGTAGCCGTCGGGCGGTGCTTCATCGGGTTGGTGCAGGCGCAGCCATTCGTGCAGACGCAACAGTTGCTTGAGCGTCCAGGCCAGGTAAATCCCCAGGCCGGCAGCGAGGCTCCAGCCGTAATAGCCGGTGATCAGGCCGATCACCAGACACGCTGTGACCAGCAGCAGCATGTGGCGAATCAGGGTGCCATGCCAGTTTTGATTCACGGAAAATACGGTCCTTGTCAGCGAGTCTGGCGGTCGGATCAGGCCTTGGTGGAAAACCGGTAGCCAGTGCCGCGCACGGTTTGTACCAGATTTTCGTAGGCGTCGCCGAGGGCCTTGCGCAGGCGCCGGATGTGCACGTCGACGGTGCGTTCTTCAACATAGACGTTGCCGCCCCAGACCTGATCCAGCAGTTGGCCGCGGGTGTAGGCGCGTTCCTGGTGGGTCATGAAAAATTGCAGCAGACGGTATTCGGTCGGGCCCATTTCCGCCGGACGGCCGTCGATGGTCACGCGGTGGCTGATCGGGTCAAGCAGCAGGCCGCCGACTTCGATCGGCGCTTCGCCATCGGTCGGGCCGGCGCGACGCAGCACAGCCTTGAGGCGTGCGACCAGTTCGCGTGGGGAAAACGGTTTGGTGATGTAGTCGTCGGCGCCGACTTCAAGACCCTGAATCTTGTTGTCCTCTTCGCCCTTGGCGGTGAGCATGATGATCGGGATGTCCCCGGTCAGTTCGTCACGCTTGAGGCGGCGGGCCAGTTCGATGCCGGAGGTGCCGGGCAGCATCCAGTCGAGCAGGATCAGGTCCGGTTTGCGGTCAACGATGATGGCGTGTGCCTGCTGCGAGTGCTCGGCCTCGAGGCAGTCATAGCCGGCCATTTCCAACGCAACGGCGATCATTTCGCGAATGGGCGCTTCGTCGTCGACGATCAGAATGCTCCTGCCAACCATGCCTTAATCCTCTTGTCATTTAACTGTCTTGCGCCGCATTAGATAACGGAATTATTGCAGTCGTGTGACAGTATTTTAGTCGCCCGGCGGTTGGCGTGATCCTGGACTAAGCTCTAAGTCCGAATCCTGACAACCACAAAAGAAGGTTTCCATGACTCAAATGACTGCTTCCTTTAAAGCTCTGCTGATGGCTGCTGCCCTGACTCTGCCCGGCCTTGCGATGGCAGCCGAACCGGCGATGATGAAAGACGGCATGATGGTGGATCACAAAGGCATGACCGTTTACACGTTCGACAAAGACGCTGGCGGCAAGTCGATGTGCAATGACAAGTGCGCCGAAAACTGGCCGCCGATGATGGCGCCAGCAGGTGCGAAGGCGGAAGGCAAGTGGACGGTGATCAAGCGCGATGACGGCAAGATGCAGTACGCCTACGACGGCAAGCCGCTGTATACCTTCAAGATGGACGCCAAGCCGGGTGACATGATGGGCGACGGCAAGATGGACGCGTGGCACGTGGTGCACGAGCACAAGTAAACGCAAATCCCCTGTAGGAGTGAGCCTGCTCGCGATGACGGTGTATCAGTTAACAGCAATGTGGTTGATACACCGTCATCGCGAGCAGGCTCACTCCTACAGGTTTGTGTTTATCGCAACGCGTAATCCAACACAATCCCGACGAAAATTGCCAACCCCGCCCAGTGGTTGTGCAGAAATGCCTTGAAGCAACGCATCCGGTCGCGATCGCGGGTGTACCAGAACTCCCACGCGTAACAGCCAGCGGCCACCAGCAAGCCGAGATGGAACCACACGCCCAGCTCGAACTTCGAGCCTGCCAGCAACAGGCAACCGAGCGACAGCGCCTGCAGGGTGAGGATGATTATCCGATCGGCATCACCGAACAGAATCGCCGTGGATTTCACACCGATCTTCAGATCGTCGTCACGGTCAGTCATCGCGTAATAGGTGTCATAACCCACCGTCCACAGCAGGTTGGCGATCCACAGCAGCCATGCTGCCGCCGGCAGCTCACCAGTCTCGGCGGTGAACGCCATCGGCATGCCCCACGAGAACGCGGCGCCCAGCACCACTTGCGGGTAATAGGTGTAGCGCTTCATGAACGGGTAGGTGAAGGCCAGCGCCAGACCGCCCAGCGATAGCCAGATGGTCGGCGCATTGGTGCACAGCACCAGCAGGAAACTCACGCCCATCAGCAGCGCGAAGAACACCAGCGCCTCTTTCGAGCTGATCTTGCCGCTGGCCAGCGGTCGTTGCGCGGTGCGTTTGACGTGGCCGTCGACCTTGCGATCGGCCCAGTCGTTGATCACGCAGCCGCCGGCGCGGGTCAGCACCACGCCGAGGACGAAAATCACGATGTTGGCCAGCGATGGCGAACCCTTGCCGGCAATCCACAGCGCCCACAGTGTCGGCCACAGCAGCAGGTAAATGCCGATCGGCTTGTCCATGCGCGTCAGCTGAATGAAATCCCAGGCGCGCGGGTTCAAGCGGTTCAGGGACTTGAGCAGGCTCTGGTACATCAGCAGTTCTCCGGATGGGCGCGGGCGGCGTTCCACAGGGTCGGCAGGAAAATCTCCGCCACCAGCACGCTCAAGGCGCCACGGTCGAAGCGCGAGCGGCGGCCCCACAGTTGGGGCGCGCGGCATTCTGACGGCAGCCAGTCCTGCGGGTAGTGGCAGACCTCGATGGCGCGGCGCTCAAAGGCGTGGTCGCAAAACAGCAGTTCGCCCAGCGAACGGCTGCCCAGTTCATCCATGTGCAGGCCGTCGCCTTGCAGGGCGGCGCGCGACGCCACGCTGCGGGCGAACACCCAGGCCTCGCCATGCCCGCGCAGATACACCTCGCGTACCCAGCCTTCACTGCCTTCGGCCAGATCCAGCGCCGCGCATTCGTCGCTGCGCAGGGTGTCCCAGCCTTCGAACAGCGGCGTGACGCTGAAGCCGTCATTCGACAGCCGCGTCAGGCGGCGGGTCAGCGAGCCTTCGTCGAACAACCAGTTCAGGGTCAACGAATCGGGAAGGGGCATCAGTCGGCTTTGAGTCAGCCAGAGCGGGGCCGGGCAGGCATTTGAATGTTGCACAATGAGTCATTATTGGCCGCAAATGAGGCGGCGAGCTTAACATGGCGTGCTGCGAATTTGATGGATCCCGGTCGCCGTTGCGCCGAACAGGCTTGCATCTGCCCGGCACCCTCAGTACAAAACGCCCTGAGCCGGATGGCAGCGCAACCACCATCGACCGTCCGCGCCGACAAAAGCCTGAATCCTGAGGAAGTAACTGAATGAAAAAGTGGCAATGCATCGTCTGCGGCCTGATTTACAACGAAGCTGAGGGTTGGCCGGATGACGGCATCGCGCCGGGCACCCTGTGGCAGGACGTGCCGGAAGACTGGCTGTGCCCGGACTGTGGCGTCGGCAAGATGGACTTCGAAATGATCGAAATCAACTGAGAAAAACCAAGGAGTAAGGCATGAACGCACCTGTCGTAATCGTCGGCACCGGGCTTGCGGGTTACAACCTGGCCCGCGAGTTTCGCAAACTCGATGGCGAAACCCCGCTGCTGCTGATTACCGCCGATGACGGGCGCTCTTACTCCAAACCGATGCTCTCCACCGGTTTCGGCAAGAACAAGGACGCCGATGGCCTGAGCATGGCCGAACCGGGCGCGATGGCCGAGCAATTGAAGGCCGAAGTGCGCACCCACACCCGCATCAGCGGCATCGACGCCGGCCACAAGCGCCTGTGGATTGGTGAGGAAGCGGTGTACTACCGCGACCTGATCCTCGCTTGGGGCGCGGAAACCGTGCGCGTGCCGATCGAAGGTGATGGCGCAGATCTGGTGTTCCCGATCAACGATCTCGAAGACTACGCGCGCTTTCGTGCCGCCGCTGCGGGCAAGCGCCGCGTCTTGCTGCTGGGGGCGGGCCTGATCGGCTGCGAATTCGCCAATGACCTGATCCTCGGTGGTTACGAGGTGCAACTGGTGGCGCCGTGCGAGCAAGTGATGCCGATGCTGCTGCACCCGGCCGCTGCGGCCGCCGTGCAGGCCGGGCTGGAAAGCCTCGGCGCGCGTTTTCACCTCGGCCCGGTGCTGACCCGCCTGCAAAAAGTCGCAGACGGGCTGGAAGCGCATCTGTCCGACGGTCAGGTGATTGCCTGCGATGTGGTGGTGTCGGCCATCGGCTTGCGTCCGCGTATCGATCTGGCCGCAGCGGCAGGGGTGCAGGTCAATCGCGGCGTTGTCGTCGACCGCTACCTGAAAACGTCCCACGCCAATATCTACGCCCTGGGCGACTGCGCCGAGGTCGATGGGCTGAATCTGTTGTACGTGATGCCCCTCATGAGCTGTGCGCGTGCACTGGCACAAACCCTGGCCGGCAATCCGACGGCCGTGAGCTACGGCGCGATGCCGATCACGGTGAAAACCCCGGTATGCCCGTTGGTCGTTTCGCCACCGCCACGGGGTAGCGAAGGCGTCTGGACCGTCGAAGGGCAGGGCGCCGACATCAAGGCCCTGTGTCACAGCGCCGATGGTCAGTTGCTTGGTTACGCGCTGACCGGCGCAGCAGTGATGGAAAAACTCGCCCTGAACAAACAGCTTCCGGCCTTGCTGGCGTAAATACCGGTCGTTCTGTCGGAATCACCCCGCTTTTGCCCCTACAAAGGTCGCGGGGAGACTGGCGCCGCCGGTATCCGCGTGCCATTCTCACTCCCGTCTGCCGCAGAGTAGAGCCTGCGGCGCCTTGGGCGCTGTTCCAACGAGAACAGCACGGACATAACAACAAAAAACCGTCAAAGGGGCTTCACTAATGCGTAAACCAGAACTCGCCGCTGCAATCGCTGAAAAAGCGGATCTGACCAAAGAACAGGCCAACCGCGTTCTCAACGCCGTCCTCGAAGAAATCACCGGCGCTCTGCACCGCAAGGACAGCGTCACGCTGGTGGGCTTCGGCACCTTCCTGCAACGCCATCGCGGCGCCCGCACCGGCAAGAACCCGCAAACCGGTGAACCGGTGAAAATCAAGGCCAGCAACACCGTGGCATTCAAGCCAGGCAAGTCGTTGAAAGACAGCGTCAATCCTTAAATTGCGGCGAACTCCCTGAGTAGCGGGGAGAACTGCAATAAAAAATGGGCACACCGATTGCGGTCGGGTGCCCATTTTTTGTGGCTGTAAATCGGCTTACTGGCGTCGGAAGCAGGCCTTGCCGTTGCCGAAATCCACGGCCAGGCAGTTCGGCTCGATCGCCAGTTGCAGATCCTGGAACAGGCCGGACAAATCGCTGTTCGACGCCGGTTTGGTTTCGCTCTTCAGCGTCACGGTGTCGTTTTCTACCTGCCAGGTACCCTTGGCAAACCCGTCTGCACTGCCATAAGCCACGCCCGCATCAAACGTGCCGTCCTTGCGCAGCAGCAGTTCGGCGCCCATTTCCATCGCACCGGTCAGATAGTAATGACCGTCAAGTGGCGGGGTGTCCGCAGTAGCGTGAGTGACGGGAAGCCACAGCAGTGCGGCGAACAACAGAGGTTTCAATTCCATGAGGTAAAGCTCCTTGGCGGCTCCGGGTTCAGGAGCCGAATCAGATGCAGGCTTCCGACTGTGGCTCAACCGTCAGCCGGCCTGGTTGACATTGCCGGGCGAAAAGAACTTACCAAAGCAAGCTGGCAACGTGGGAAATAAATCGATGTAAGAATTATCCCTGGAATCTGTCAGAGTATTTTCGGTGTGGAAGTGTTGCGAGAGTGGGATCGGACCGCACTTCGATAATTATTGAGTTGGCACTGAAGTACAGCATTCACGAGATGAATAAAGTTTCAAAAAAATGAATTGCCATCAAATTGATGGCACTTTTGTTGTTGGGCGTTGTCGCCAGTGAATTGTTTGTAAAATCCAGCGGTTTTTCGGAAGAATCCTACTTCTATTTTTTTCGAGAGTTGTCATGCTGGCCGCCGTGTAATGGGACGTACGTTCGTAGCGATTCGTGAAGGCTGGATCGGGCCGCTCTGGATCAAGGGTTCTGAGGCAGCAGGGCAAATGCGGGCAATATAATTCGCCATCAGGGATTCCCCTGCCACATATAGGGCGATCTCCTACACAGCCCAATGAACACTTCGTCTTGTTGTTTAAGCAGATGCTTGCTAGTGGCCATCATAGTGATTACGATGCGCCCACTTGAAAGAGCACATCTCAATTGGATGAGTCGCTTCACCGCTCTTCGATACTGTCCCGCGCCGCGGTTACTCCAATAGGCGCATGACTGTAATCCTAATTAAAGGCCATGGATGTCCTACTCAAGCAAACTTTCCGCCCATTACCTCGAACTCGCAAAAGTCTCTGTTTCCAAAGAGAATTTCGCGGGCGAAGACGTTCGTTTTTCGAGCGAATTCGAGGCGCTGGAAAGCGAGCTGGCGAAAGCCTCGTCGATGCACGAAAGCGGGCAGATCGACTGGCTGAAAATCCGTGAAAACAGCGAAAATCTGCTGCGTACCCAATCCAAGGATTTACGTGTTGGCGCTTGGCTGACCTGGTCGTTGTACCAGCGTGAATCCTTCCCCGGGCTGCTGGCCGGCCTCGGTCTGCTGCACCATCTGTCGGAAAACCACTGGGCCGACGTTCACCCGCTCAAACCACGCACCCGTGCCGCCGCTATCGGCTGGCTGGTGCCGCGTCTGGAGCAGGTGCTCACCGAAAACATTGCGATCAAGGAACAGCTGCCGATGTTCCGGCAGTTGTCCGAGCATCTGGCCGGCCTCGATGCCGCGTGCACCGAACATCTGGGCGACGACGCGCCGCTGTTGCTGCCGCTCTCGCGTCGCCTGAAAACCATGATCCAGCGTGCCGCCGACAATCAGCCGGCCCCCGGTGTGGTGGGCGCAGCAGTGGCGCAGGTCAAGCAGGCCGCGAGCCAGTTGCTGACCCCCGGCGCACCGATCGATAACGAAAAAGATGCCTACAAGGCTTTGCGCGCGCAGCAGGAAAGCGCGCGTCCGTTGTGTGCCTGGTGGCTCAAGCAGAAGGCCACCGACCTGCGCGCCCTGCGCCTGAACCGCACTTTGCTCTGGCTGCCGATCGACGCGGTGCCCGAACGCAACGCTGAGCAGATCACCGTGCTGCGCGGCCTGCCGGTGGACAAACTCAAGCAGTATCAGGATCGCTTCGATCAGGGCAAATACGCCGACCTGCTGGTGGAACTGGAGGCGAGCCTGGCGAAGGCGCCGTTCTGGTTCGATGGCCAGAGGATGGTCTGGGAATGTCTCCAGAACCTCAACGCCGAGATGGCAATGCGCGAAGTGGAAATCCACTTCGCGCTTTTGGTTCAGCGCCTGCCCGGCATCATCGAATGTCGTTTCCATGACGGCGCGCCGTTTGCCGATCCGTCCACCCGGGCGTGGATCGCCGGCAATGTCATGCCGCACCTGCAAAGCGCCAGCGCGCCGCGCAAGGTCGAAACCGACGACGTCGAAACCCAGCCCGCCTGGGAAAAGGCCCTGCAGGAAGTGCTGCCGCTGCTGCGCAAGGAAGGCCTCAAGCCTGCCGTGCAGACGCTCAAGCAAGGACTGCAATCGGCCCACGGCGGACGCGAGCGGTTCTTCTGGCAGTTCGCCCTTGCCCGGCTGTGCTTCATGGCCAAGAAGTACGAACTGGCCAAGAACCAGCTCGAAACCCTCGATCAGACATTACAGGACTCAGGCCTGCACGCCTGGGAGCCCGATCTTGCATTGGAAGTGCTGCACCTGCTGCACAGTTGCTGCGAGTTGTTGCCGCAGAACCATGCAGTGCGTGAACGCAAGGAAGAGATTTATCGCAGGCTGTGCCACCTCGACCTCGAAGTGGTACTCGAATAGGCCCCAGGGCCACAACCGCAAGGAGAAAAGCCATGGCCAAAGAAGGCTCGGTAGCCCCCAAGGAACGCATCAACGTCACCTTCAAACCCGCCACCGGCGGTGCTCAGGAAGAGATTGAACTGCCGCTGAAGCTGCTGGCAATCGGTGACTACACCCACCGCAAGGACGATCGCAAAATCGAAGATCGCTAGCCGATCAGCATCGACAAGATGACCTTCGACGAAGTGTTGGCCAAGCAAGAGCTGGGTCTGACGCTGAGCGTGCCGAACCGTCTGCAGGAAGATGGCGAGGCCGACGAGCTGGCTGTGCAATTGCGCGTCAATTCGATGAAGGACTTCAACCCG
>NZ_JBIVMY010000015.1:0-17799 GCF_044753325.1 Pseudomonas sp. NPDC088414
GGACTTTAGGTTCGAAAGTCGGAACAGACTTCGGCGAGAAGTTTACGGCACGCTTGTCGACGCGTTTATCACCCGGGAAGTACAGGGTGTGGAACAGCCAGTTTTCGTCGTCACGGTCTTCGAAGTCTTCACGGGCGTGAGCGCCGCGGGACTCTTTACGTACTTCGGCCGCGATGGCGGTAGCTTCAGCCACTTCCAGCAGGTTTTGCAGTTCCAGAGCTTCGATACGCGCGGTGTTGAACGCTTGCGACTTATCGTTGATCTTCACGTTGGCGATGCGCTTGCGCAGATCGGCCAGCTGAGCGATACCCTTCTGCATGTATTCGCCAGTGCGGAATACACCGAAGTAGTTCTGCATGCAGCTTTGAAGCTCGCGACGCAGGGTCGCCACGTCTTCGCCATCGGTACGGCCGTTCAGCGCGTTCAGACGCGACAGGGCAGCTTCGATGTCGGCTTCGGTAGCGTCGTCGTATTCGATGCCGTCGGTCAGCGCCTTTTCCAGGTGCAGGCCGGCAGCGCGGCCGAATACCACCAGGTCGAGCAGCGAGTTGCCGCCCAGACGGTTGGCACCGTGTACCGATACGCAAGCCACTTCACCTACCGCGAACAGACCAGGAATGATCTGATCCACGCCTTCGGCGTTCTGGGTGATCGCCTGACCATGAATGTTGGTGGCAACGCCGCCCATCATGTAGTGGCAGGTCGGAACAACCGGAACCGGCGCAACCACCGGGTCAACGTGGGCGAAAGTCTTCGACAGTTCGCAGATGCCTGGCAGACGGCTGTGCAGCACTTCCTCGCCCAGGTGGTCGAGTTTGAGCATTACGTGGTCGCCATTCGGACCGCAACCGTTGCCGGCGATGATTTCTTTAACCATCGAGCGGGCAACCACGTCACGACCAGCGAGGTCTTTCGCGTTCGGAGCATAACGCTCCATGAAACGCTCACCGTGCTTGTTGATCAGGTAACCACCTTCACCACGGCAACCTTCGGTCACCAGTACACCGGCGCCGGCGATGCCGGTCGGGTGGAACTGCCACATTTCGATGTCTTGCACCGGCACGCCAGCACGCAGCGCCATGCCAACGCCGTCACCGGTGTTGATCAGGGCGTTGGTGGTGGAGGCGTAGATACGGCCAGCACCGCCAGTGGCCAGTACAGTGGCCTTGGCGCGGATGTACGAAGTTTCGCCGGTTTCGATGCAGATCGCGATCACACCGACAAATTCGCCTTCCTGGTTTTTCACCAGGTCGACAGCGTAGTACTCGTTCAGGAACGTGGTACCGGCTTTCAGGTTGCCCTGATAAAGGGTGTGCAGCAGCGCGTGACCGGTACGGTCGGAGGCTGCGCAGGTACGGGCAGCCTGGCCACCTTTACCGTAGTCCTTGGACTGACCACCGAACGGACGCTGGTAGATACGGCCCTGCTCGGTACGCGAGAACGGCAGACCCATGTGGTCCAGCTCGAAAACGGCAGCCGGGCCTTCCTGACACATGTATTCGATAGCGTCCTGGTCACCGATGTAGTCGGAACCCTTGACGGTATCGTACATGTGCCAGCGCCAGTCATCGTTCGGGTCGGCGGACGCGATCGCGCAGGTGATGCCGCCCTGGGCGGATACAGTGTGCGAACGGGTCGGGAAAACCTTGGTGATCACCGCAGTCTTGTGACCGCCCTGTGCCAGCTGCAGCGCAGCGCGCATGCCGGCACCGCCACCACCAATAATGATGGCGTCGAAAGAAATCGTTGGAATGTTAGCCATGACTCAGATACCCCAGAGAATCTGCACACCCCAGACGAAGTAAGCGAACATCGCAACGCCGCATACTGCCTGGAAAAGGAAACGTATAGCCGTCGCGGACTTGCCGAACGCCATTGGCGTCAGGTAGTCGGTCGCGATGGTCCACATGCCGACCCAGGCGTGAGCGCCGAGAGCAACAAGGGCCAGGAGGCTGAAAATACGCATCCCGTTGTGGGCGAACAGTTCATGCCACTGGGCGTACTCGAGGCCAGGGTGGGCCACGACGTATCCGATCAGAAAAATGAAGTAAGCCGCGAGAACGACCGCCGACACACGTTGCGCCATCCAGTCATAGAGGCCCGAACGCGAGAGGTTCGTGACGTTAGTTACCATATCCAGACTCCTGCCAGAACGATTACCACCACGGAAACGGCGATAACGATTTTCGAGCCCAGCTTGCCGCCTTCCAGCGTCTCACCGATGCCCATGTCCATGATCAAATGGCGCACACCGGCAACCAGGTGATAAAGCAGAGCGGACAGGATGCCCCAAATCACTAGCTTGGCTAGCGGACTGGTCAGACACGCTTTCACCTGACCGAAGCCTTCCTCGGAGCTCAGCGACTTGTCCAATGCGTAAAGCATGATGGCAAGGCACACGAAGAGGATGACACCGGAGATACGGTGAAGAATGGACGTGTAAGCAGTGACTGGGAGTTTGATGGTCCTTAGGTCTAGGTTTACAGGTCGTTGGCTTTTCACGGCTTTTTTTTCACACTGAAGAGCCCCTAACAATCAGGGCACAGTTGTTGGGGAGTGCACTGGTCAGGTAACCACCACCCAGGGATGCGACCCCCAATGAAAGCAAGCCCAAAAGCCCTTGGCGGTCGGTGGCCGAGTATAGACAGTTAGGCTACTAATGACAACGCAATCACCTACCCCCAATAGCTGATTGCACAAGTCGCATAAAAGGCGTAAATGGCAGTCAATTTCGAGGAAAAAGTGCGCTTAAAGCCTTCTGGAGCAAGACTTTAGGCAAATTGACATTCGAATTTATCTCACTATAGTGGTGCGGGCCCTGCGTGGGGGGTCTGTCTGATGGTTCAAGCATAAATAGGAGGCCACATGGCTGACAAAAAAGCGCAGTTGATCATCGAGGGCGCAGCCCCCGTCGAGCTGCCCATTTTAACCGGCACCGTTGGTCCCGATGTAATCGATGTTCGGGGCCTGACGGCCACGGGCCGCTTCACTTTCGACCCGGGTTTCATGTCGACCGCCTCGTGCGAATCGAAGATCACCTATATCGACGGCGACAACGGCATTCTGTTGCACCGCGGCTACCCGATCGAACAGCTGGCTGAAAAGTCGGACTACCTGGAAACCTGCTACCTGCTGCTCAACGGCGAATTGCCGACTGCAGAACAGAAGGCCCAGTTCGTCAGCACCGTGAAAAACCACACCATGGTTCACGAGCAGCTGAAAACCTTCTTCAACGGCTTCCGTCGCGACGCCCACCCGATGGCCGTCATGTGCGGCGTAGTCGGCGCCCTTTCGGCCTTCTACCACGACTCCCTGGACATCAATAACCCGCAGCATCGCGAAATCTCCGCGATCCGTCTGGTTGCCAAGATGCCAACCCTGGCAGCGATGGTTTACAAGTACTCCATGGGCCAACCCATGATGTACCCGCGCAACGACCTGACGTACGCGGAAAACTTCCTGCACATGATGTTCAACACCCCGTGCGAGATCAAACCGATCAGCCCGGTACTCGCCAAGGCCATGGACCGGATCTTCATCCTCCATGCCGACCACGAGCAGAACGCATCGACCTCGACCGTGCGCCTGGCAGGCTCCTCGGGTGCCAACCCGTTCGCCTGTATCGCCGCCGGTATCGCCGCACTGTGGGGCCCTGCCCATGGCGGTGCGAACGAAGCTGTTCTGACCATGCTTGACGAAATTGGCGATGTTTCGAACATCGACAAGTTCATCGCCAAGGCCAAGGACAAGAACGATCCGTTCAAGCTGATGGGCTTCGGTCACCGCGTTTACAAGAACCGCGACCCGCGCGCGACTGTAATGAAGCAGACCTGCGACGAAGTACTGAAGGAACTGGGCATCAACAACGATCCGCAACTCGAACTGGCCATGCGCCTGGAAGAGATCGCGCTGACCGACCCGTACTTCATCGAACGCTCGCTGTACCCGAACGTCGACTTCTACTCGGGGATCATCCTCAAGGCGATCGGCATTCCGACCAGCATGTTCACCGTGATCTTCGCCCTGGCTCGTACTGTCGGCTGGATTTCGCACTGGAAAGAAATGCTCTCCAGCCCGTACAAGATCGGCCGTCCGCGCCAGTTGTACACTGGCTACGAGTCGCGTGATATCACCAAGCTGGAAGACCGCAAATAAGGCTTGTCTTGCGATAATGTCTTGAAGTTGTATCGGGAACGGCCTCTTATATAGAGGCCGTTTTTGTTTGTCTGGTCGCAGCGGCCTGTGGGCCGACTGGGTTTTGGGGCTTTTGTGGGCATATCCGTTGCTTCGGGTGTTGCTGATTACGGTTCCGCCCTTACGGCGGGTCACTTTTTCCAAACGCCGAAAAAGTAACCAAAAAGGCTTCCCCCGGCGTACGGCACTTCGCTGAGGCTCAGTGTTCCCTCGCTACGGTGTCCATCAGGGGGCATCGCCTACGGTTTGCTTCGCTGCACCTCCTCTCGATGTATGCGACTACGCCGCATGGCGCTGCGCGCCTACCCCCTGATGGACACCTTCGCTCGGCCTGCCGAAGGGGCAAAAGATCAAAAGCCAAAGCCAGATCAAAAACCAGATCAAGAGCCCCTCACCCTAGCCCTCTCCCGGAGGGAGAGGGGACTGATCGCGGTGTTTGGGAGAGTTACGCCGACGTGAAACACCCTGTCGAACTCAGGTTCTGAAAGGCTCAAAAATCGGCTCCCTCTCCCTCGGGAGAGGGCTGGGCGGGCGGCGTTCCGATGAGGGGTAGATCCAACACAGAACACAAGCCGACCGCATGCTTTTCCACCACTCAACATGATGAGCGCAAGCTCGGCTGCAGCTTTTGATCTTGATCCACGGGCGACGTCGGAAGGCTGAGTGGAGGGATTGATCCGGGGGTGGGAGCGCAGCGACCGTTTGGCGCAGCCAAACACAGCGAGAGGAGGTGCAGCGAAGCAAACCGGAGGCGCTGCGCCCGGATCAATCCCGCAGCGAAGGGACCCCGAGCCCCAGCGAGCGGGCCGAACGTAGGAGCAAGCGTTTTTTTGCTTACTTTTTTTAGGCGTTTGTAAAAAAAGTGAGTCGCCGTAAGGGCGAAACCCTAAGCCGCCGTTACCGCAGCAACGGATATGTACTCATAAACACCAAACACGAAGACCCAAGTCCGATAACCGCCCACAAAAAAAATGCCCCGATCTCTAAACCGGGGCATTTCCCTAAAAACATCTAATCAGCGCTTAGTGCGAAACCGCCCCACTCGCCCCTAACCCCGTCTGCGAACGCACAAACTGCGGGAAGAACAGCGCCCGCTCGTTCTCGGCCGCCGCCGACTTGTCGGTGATCGAGAAGAACCAGATCCCGATGAACGCAATGATCATCGAAAACAGCGCCGGGTACTCGTAAGGGAAGATCGCCTTCTCGTGATGCAGAATCTGCACCCAGATGGTCGGGCCAAGAATCATCAGGCCCACCGCACTCACCAGCCCCAGCCAGCCGCCGATCATCGCGCCGCGGGTGGTCAGCTTCTTCCAGTACATCGAAAGCAACAGCACCGGGAAGTTGCAGCTTGCTGCGATGGAGAACGCCAGGCCCACCATGAACGCAATGTTCTGGCTTTCGAACAGAATGCCCAAGCCGATCGCCAGCACGCCCAGGGCGATGGTGGTGATCTTCGACACGCGAATTTCATCCTTGTCGTTGGCCTTGCCCTTCTTGATCACGCTGGCATACAGGTCGTGCGACACCGCCGAGGCACCGGCCAGGGTCAGACCGGCCACCACCGCCAAAATGGTCGCGAACGCCACCGCCGAGATGAAGCCAAGGAACACACTGCCACCTACCGCGTCGGCCAGGTGCACCGCCGCCATGTTGTTGCCGCCGAGCAGCGCGCCCGCCGCATCCTTGAAGTCAGGATTGGTGCTGACCAGCAGGATCGCGCCGAAGCCGATAATGAAGGTCAGGATGTAGAAGTAACCAATGAAGCCGGTGGCATACAGCACGCTCTTGCGCGCTTCTTTCGCATCACTCACGGTGAAGAAGCGCATCAGGATGTGTGGCAGGCCGGCAGTACCGAACATCAGCGCCAGGCCCAGAGAGAACGCCGAAATCGGATCTTTCACCAGACCGCCCGGGCTCATGATCGCTTCACCTTTGGGGTGAACCTTGATCGCTTCGGAGAACAGTGTGTTGAAGTCGAAGTTGACGTGCTTCATCACCATCAGCGCCATGAACGAGGCGCCCGACAGCAACAGCACCGCCTTGATGATCTGCACCCAGGTGGTCGCCAGCATGCCGCCGAACAGCACATAGAGGCACATCAGAATGCCCACCAGAATCACCGCAACGTAGTAGTCGAGACCGAACAGCAGCTGGATCAGCTTGCCGGCGCCAACCATTTGCGCGATCAGGTAGAACGCCACCACCACCAGCGAACCGCAGGCAGACAGGGTGCGGATCTGGGTTTGCCCGAGGCGGTAGGACGCCACGTCGGCAAAGGTGTATTTGCCCAGGTTACGCAGGCGCTCGGCGATCAGGAACAGAATGATCGGCCAGCCCACCAGAAAGCCGATCGAATAGATCAGGCCATCGTAGCCGGAGGTGAACACCAGCGCGGAAATCCCCAGGAAGGACGCCGCCGACATGTAGTCGCCGGCAATCGCCAGACCGTTCTGGAACCCGGTGATCTTGCCGCCTGCTGCGTAGTAATCGGCGGCCGATTTGTTGCGCTTGGAGGCCCAGTAAGTGATGCACAGGGTCGCGCCGACGAACACCACGAACATGGCGATCGCGGAAACGTTGAGCGGTTGTTTGTGGACTTCGCCGGTCAAGGCGTCAGCGGCCCAGACGGCCGGGGCGAACGCTGCGATGCTCAAAAGAGCCAGTAGACGCCGGATCATTGCTGAGCCTCCTTGAGAATCGCATTGTTCAGGTCGTCAAACTCGCCGTTGGCGCGTCGTACGTAGATTGCGGTCAGGATGAAGGCCGAGACAATCAGGCCGACACCGATCGGAATGCCCCAGGTAATCGAAGACCCGGGACTGAGTTTGGCCCCGAGCACTTGCGGCCCGTAAGCGATCAACAGGATGAAAGCGGAGTAAAGCCCTAGCATGATCGCCGAGAGTATCCAGGCGAATCGTTCCCTTTTTCTCACCAGCTCCTTGAAGCGCGGGCTGTTTTGAATCGAGAGGTAAATGCTGTCGTTCATTGTTTTTATCCTCGCAGCACAGATTATTGTTGGAACATATCCACTGTATGCGGCTGCGGAACGGGTTCCAGACGACCTTAGTATTAGAACGACATGACGTTTTCGCCAATTTTTGGACGGTAATTAGCCGAAAGAATTGGAAAGAGGCTTTGAAACAGCCGTAAACCCTGCAGGTGAGGGTTGCCCAGAAACAAATGTGGGAGTGAGCCTGCTCGCGATGGCGTTGTATCAGTCGACATTTGTATCAACTGAAAGGACGCTATCGCGAGCAGGCTCACTCCTACAGGGGAGCTGCGTTGGGCGGGGTTATTTGGTCCAGTCAGCCACGCGATCCGGGTGCTTGGCGACCCAATCCTTGGCCGCCGCTTCAGGCTTGGCGCCGTCCTGGATGGCCAGCATGACTTCGCCGATCTCGTCTTTCGACGCCCACTGGAAGTTCTTCAGGAACTTGGCGACTTCCGGAGCCTTGGCGTCCAGCTCCTTGCTGCCGATGCTGTTCACGGTTTCAGCCGCGCCGTACACGCCTTTCGGGTCGTCGAGGAAGCGCAGTTTCCATTTGGCGAACATCCAGTGCGGCACCCAACCGGTGACGGCAATCGATTCGTTCTTCTTCTCGGCACGGGTCAGCTCGGCAATCATGCCGGCGCCGGAACTGGCCTTGAGCGTATATTTGTCGAGGCCGTAATCCTTGATCGCCTGATCGGTTTTGAGCATTACGCCTGAACCGGCGTCGATGCCGACGATGCGGTTTTTGAAGCTGTCATCGGTTTTAAGATCTTCGATCGATTTCGCTTTGACGTACTCCGGCACGATCAGGCCGATTTTCGCGTCCTTGAAGTTCGGGCCGTAATCGACGACCAGATCCTTGTTCTTCGCCCAGTATTCGCCGTGGGTGACCGGCAGCCAGGCCGAGAGCATCGCGTCGAGTTTGCCGGTGGCCACGCCCTGCCACATGATCCCGGTGGCAACGGCTTGCAACTTCACGTCGTAGCCGAGTTTCTGTTTGATCACTTCGGCGGCCACGTGAGTGGTCGCGACGCTGTCGGACCAGCCGTCAACGTAACCGATGTTCAGGGTCTGTTTTTCAGCGCTGGCGAAAGTGGAGCTCATCGCAAGCACCAGAGCGGCACCTGCGCCTAAAAGTCGTCGCATCTTCATCGTTTACTTCCCCGAAATGCTGCGCCCGACGGATGCCGGGCATCGTCAACGTATTGTTATGGTGCACAGCGCCCCCATCACGCCTGACCGCAAACTCATCGAAACATCAGTCGTCTTTTCTATAAGGGTACTGACGCTTTCGATCATCGGCCTGACGCCCAACGCGACCTGCTCTGGCAGCGACCTCAAGACAACGAGAAACGACATCAGAAGGCCATTAATCACCTCTGAATAATTGGCGCCAGACAATCCGCCCGAACTTTGCATGTGCAAATCATGCAGGCCACCAACCCGCAGATAAATGCAGGTAACATGCGTCGCTTTGCAGCCACTCGGCCTGACCATGTCCGCGACTTCCCGCTTCCCGTTTGTTCCTTATCTCTTCGCCTGCCTGCTCGGCCTGTTTGCCCTTGGCGGCTTCTGGTACGGCATTGGCAAACCGGTGATTTTGCCGGACGCCGCGACCCCGACGCACAAGTTGCAATGCGCCTCCTACACGCCGTTCGACAAGGATCAATCGCCGTTCGACGTGCCGTTCAAACTGCGCCCGGAACGCATGGACGCCGACCTCGCTCTGCTGGCGACGCGTTTCGAATGCATCCGCACCTATTCGATGACCGGTCTCGAAGCCCTGCCGGATCTGGCGCGCAAGCACGGTTTGAAGCTGATGATCGGCGCCTGGGTCAACAGCAACCCGGTGGACACCGCAAAAGAAGTCGACCTGTTGATCGCCTCGGCCAACGCCAACCCGGATGTGGTAAGCGCAGTCATCGTCGGTAACGAAGCCTTGCTGCGCAAGGAAGTCACCGGCGCGCAACTGGCGAAGCTGATCAACAAGGTCAAAAGCCAGGTCAAGCAACCGGTCACCTATGCCGATGTCTGGGAGTTCTGGCTCAAGCACCCGGAAGTCGCGCCGGCGGTGGATTTCCTGACCATTCATTTGCTGCCGTACTGGGAAGATGATCCGTCGAACATCGACGTCGCCCTGCAACACGTGGCGGATGTGCGTCAGGTGTTCGGCAACAAATTCGCACCCAAAGACGTGATGATCGGCGAAACCGGCTGGCCCAGCGAAGGTCGCCAGCGCGAAACCGCCCTGCCGAGTCGGGTCAACGAGGCCAAGTTCATTCGTGGTTTTGTCGCGATGGCCGAGAAGGAAGGCTGGCATTACAACCTGATCGAAGCCTTCGACCAGCCATGGAAGCGTGGCAGCGAAGGCGCGGTCGGCGGTTATTGGGGCCTGTTCGATGCCGATCGCCAGGACAAGGGCGTGCTCGCCGGGCCAGTGACCAATGTGCCGTACTGGAAGGCATGGCTGGGCGTCGGCGGGCTGATTTTCCTCGGCACGCTGCTGCTCGGCGGCCAAGTTCGCACCACGCAATCGGCGTTGGTTCTGCCCCTGCTTGCGGCAGTTGCCGCCTGCTCGATCGGCGCCTGGGGCGATCTGGCGCGGGTGACTACACGGTTTGCCAGCGAATGGTTGTGGGTCGGCTTGCTGACGGCTTTGAATCTGTTGGTGCTGGCGCATGCCGCGCTGACCATGAGCAACCGTCAGGGATGGCGTGAAAGGGCGTTCAATCTGCTGGAGCGCCGTGCCGGCTGGCTGGTTGCGCTGGCCGGTTTTGCGGCGGCGGTGATGATGCTGGAAATGGTCTTCGATGCGCGTTATCGCAGTTTTGCCAGCATGGCATTCATCCTGCCGGCGCTGGTATATGTGTGCCGTCCGGTCAGCGTGCCGCGTCGGGAAATCGCCCTGCTGACCTTCATCATCGGTTCCGGCATTGCGCCGCAGCTGTATGAGGAAGGCTTGTTGAATCAGCAGGCGTGGGGCTGGGCGTTGGTCAGCGGGTTGATGGTCGCTGCGTTGTGGCGCTGCTTGCGGATTCGCAAGGGATGATCTTCAGCACCTGAGCCGGCCTCATCGCTGGCAAGCCAGCTCCCACAGGTTTTCGGGTCGTACATACATGTTGTGTTCACCCAAAACCCTGTGGGAGCGGGCTTGCCCGCGATGACTGACTGTCAGGCGCTACGAGAGGCCCGGACTAACCGCAACCCGCCAATCACCACGGCAAACACCGCCAAAGTGGTGTTGTACAACGCCAGCGCCGGCAACCCGAACACCAGCGCCAGCACCGCCAGCCACCACCCTGCCCGCCCCGGCAGCACAAAACCGAGCAGCGCCGCGCCCAGCGCGGTCCAGCCCAGCACCTTGAAGTGAATCATCAGCCCCAGGTTCGAGCGCACCGCGCATTCCCAGCGGCTCGCCTCATCGACGCAGATGCCGACCCACTGTCCGTCCTCCATGAAGCCATAACGCGCGCCATAACTGGCGGCCAGCCACAGCGGCAACAGCACGAGCAACAGAATCACGGGCAAGCGGCGGGACATGAAACTCTCCAATCAACGAAATCGGCGGCCAGCTTAATCTGCCCGCACGCATTGGCAAGCACTAACAACTGTTAACTGGTCATCCGCGCCTTGCAAAGTGTATCGTCCAGCTACTATTACTCCGAATTCTGCCTGTTTGGTGCCGAGGCATGGCACTTTGGCGCAAGCCCGGTGGTCATAGCCTGCGAACTTCATTCGGCACCTTCCTTTAAGGGATCCAGTCATGCTCCGTTCCTTGCGCTTCGCCGCGCTGTTCAGCGGCCTTATTCTGAGTGCGTCCGCACTGGCGGTGGATATCGATGCCGCCAGTTATGGCTATCCCCTGACCAACCCGTTCGAGGCGACCATCGCCACCACGCCACCGGACCTGCGTCCGGAATTGCCGTCGAACGACGAGATCAATCAGTCCGACCACAGCATCACCCTGCGCCCGGAACGGGCCTTCATCCTCCCGGACAATTTCTGGGCGGTGAAAAAACTCACCTACCGCATCGCCGAGCAGGACAAACCGGCGCCGCTGATCTTCCTGATTGCCGGCACCGGCGCGCGCTTTGACAGCACGCTCAACGAATACCTGAAGAAGCTCTACTACAAGGCCGGCTACCACGTCGTGCAGTTGTCGTCGCCGACCAGCTTCGACTTCATCAGCGCCGCTTCACGCTTCGCCACCCCGGGCATCACCAAGGAAGACGCCGAAGACATGTACCGGGTGATGCAGGCCGTGCGCGCGCAGCATCCGAAACTGCCGGTCACCGAGTACTACCTCAGCGGCTACAGTCTCGGTGCCCTGGACGCCGCGTTCGTCGCGCATCTGGACGAGACCCGACGCAGCTTCAACTTCAAGAAAGTCCTGCTGCTCAACCCGCCGGTCAATCTCTACACCTCGATCACCAACCTCGACAAGCTGGTGCAGACCGAGGTGAAAGGCATCAACAACAGCACCACGTTCTACGAATTGGTGCTGAACAAGCTGACCCGCTATTTCCAGCAAAAAGGCTACATCGACCTCAATGACGCCCTGCTCTACGACTTCCAGCAGTCGAAACAGCACCTGACCAACGAGCAGATGGCGATGCTGATCGGCACCTCGTTCCGCTTCTCGGCGGCCGACATCGCCTTCACCTCCGACCTGATCAACCGTCGTGGCCTGATCACTCCGCCGAAATTCCCGATCACCGAAGGCACCAGCCTCACGCCGTTCCTCAAGCGTGCGCTGCAATGCGACTTCGACTGCTACCTGACCGAACAGGTGATCCCGATGTGGCGCGCGCGCACTGACGGCGGCAGCCTGCTGCAACTGATCGATCAGGTCAGCCTGTACGCACTCAAGGATTACCTGCACGACAGCCCGAAAATCGCCGTCATGCACAACGCTGATGACGTGATCCTCGGCCCGGGCGACCTCGGTTTCCTGCGCAAGACCTTTGGCGATCGCCTGACCGTTTACCCACTGGGCGGCCATTGCGGCAACCTTAACTACCGCGTCAACAGCGACGCCATGCTGGAGTTCTTCCGTGGCTAAATATCTCCTGCTGATTGCAGCGCTCCTCAGTGCAGGCGTGGCCCAGGCCGACAACAGCAAAGCCAACGCGCCGGTGGTGGTCGACAGCGATGGCTTCAAGGAGCCGCTGTCCAAACTCAAGTTCAACCCCGGTCTGGACCAGCGCGAGTTCGAGCGCTCGACGCTCAACGCGCTCAACGTCTATGACCCGCTTGAATCGTGGAACCGCCGCGTCTACCACTTCAACTACCGCTTCGACCAATGGGTGTTCCTGCCGGTGGTCGACGGCTATCGCTACGTGACGCCAAGCTTCCTGCGCACCGGCGTGAGCAACTTCTTCAACAACCTTGGCGATGTGCCGAACCTGGTCAACAGCCTGCTGCAGTTCAAGGGCAAGCGTTCAATGGAAACCACCGCACGCCTGCTGCTCAACACCACCATCGGCATCGCCGGTCTGTGGGACCCGGCCACCGCCATGGGCCTGCCGCGCCAGAGCGAAGACTTCGGCCAGACCCTGGGCTTCTACGGCGTACCGGGCGGTGCCTACTTCGTCTTGCCGATCCTCGGCCCGTCGAACATTCGCGACACCGCCGGCCTGGCCGTGGACTACACCGCCGAATCGGCGATCAACTACCTGAACGTGTCGGAAGTCAGCTCCAACCACCCGGAAATCTGGGCCCTGCGCGCGGTCGACAAGCGCTACCAGACCAACTTCCGTTACGGCCAGATGAACTCGCCGTTCGAGTACGAAAAAGTGCGTTACGTCTACACCGAGTCGCGCAAGCTGCAGATTGCCGAGTAACTTCGGCGGCAACAAAAAAGGGCCATTCGATGCGAGTCGAATGGCCCTTTTTCATGGCACAACCTAGATCAAACTGTAGGAGTGAGCCTGCTCGCGATAGCGGTGTATCAGACACATGAAAGGTGACTGACACGACCTCATCGCGAGCAGGCTCACTCCTACAAAGAACTGTGTTCAGCCTTTGATCGCGCGCCAGATCTTGCCGACCACCGACACCACCGCCAGCACTGCCGCGCCCGAGATAATCCCCGCCACGCCATTGAGCAGCACAGGCACCGAAAAACCGGCACTACCGGAAGCCGCACCGACACCTTCAATCCAGTGATGCAGCACAGGTATGCCGTGGGTCAGGATGCCGCCGCCGACGAGGAACATCGCCGCCGTGCCGATTACCGACAGGCCTTTCATCATGTACGGCGCGGCACGCAGGATCGCGTTGCCGATGCTTTTTGCTGCCGAGCCGGATTTCTGGGTCAGCCACAGGCCCAGATCGTCGAGTTTGACGATGCCGGCCACCAGACCATAAACACCCACGGTCATGACGATGGCGATGCCGGACATCACGATCACTTGCTGGGTCAGCGAAGCGTCGGCCACGGTGCCGAGGGTGATGGCGATGATTTCCGCCGAGAGGATGAAGTCGGTGCGGATCGCGCCTTTGATCTTGTCCTTCTCGTAAGCCACCAGATCGGTGCTCGGCTCGGCCACTGCCGCGCTCAGTTGCGCATGCTCGGCGTCATCTTCGGCCTTGCTGTGCAGGAACTTGTGCGCGAGCTTCTCGAAGCCTTCGAAGCACAGGTACGCGCCGCCGACCATCAACAGCGGCGTCACCAGCCACGGCACGAACGCACTGATCGCCAGTGCCGAGGGCACCAGGATCAGCTTGTTGAGGAACGAGCCCTTGGCCACCGCCCAGACCACCGGAATTTCCCGCTCGGCGCGCACGCCGGAGACTTGCTGGGCATTGAGCGCCAAGTCATCGCCGAGTACGCCGGCGGTCTTCTTCGCAGCCATTTTGCTCATCAACGCCACATCATCCAGAACGGTGGCAATATCGTCGATCAGCACCAGCAAACTGCTTCCTGCCATGAATCTTGTTTCCTTATGTGAATAATGCCGCGCAGCATACCGCGACTGCGGGCCACACGGGGCATTCTTGAGCCACGCGCGAGGCCGGTGCTACCATGCGCAACCGCCAGAACAGGCAAGGAACCACCGGGTTTATGAGCACAATCCGCGAGCGCAACAAAGAACTGATCCTGCGTGCCGCCAGTGAGGAGTTTGCCGACAAGGGCTTCGCTGCGACCAAAACCAGCGACATCGCCGCCAAGGCGGGATTGCCCAAGCCCAATGTCTACTACTACTTCAAGTCCAAGGAAAACCTCTACCGCGAGGTCCTGGAAAGCATCATCGTGCCGATTCTGCAGGCCTCGACCCCGTTCAACCCGGACGGCGTGCCGAGCGAAGTGCTCAGCGGCTACATCCGCTCCAAGATCCGCATCTCCCGCGACTTGCCCTTCGCCTCCAAGGTATTCGCCAGCGAAATCATGCACGGCGCTCCGCACCTGAGCGCCGACCTGGTCGAGCAGCTCAACAGCCAGGCCAAGCACAACATCGACTGCATCCAGAGCTGGATCGACCGCGGCCAGATCGCCCCGATCGACCCCAACCACCTGATGTTCAGCATCTGGGCCGCGACCCAGACCTACGCCGACTTCGACTGGCAGATTTCTGCGGTCACCGGCAAGGACAAGCTCGACGAGGCGGATTACGAGGCGGCGGCGCAGACGATTATCCGGTTGGTGTTGAAGGGGTGTGAGCCGGATCAGTAGGAACGTGATGGCGCCATCGCGAGCAGGCTCACTCCTACATTTGGAATGCGTTCCTCTGTAGGAGTGAGCCTGCTCGCGATCGAGGCAACACGGTTTCGGCTCAAACCCAAATCGCATCCCACAGCGGATAATCCCCAAGCTTCTCCACCAGACCAGCCCGCAACGGGTTGGCGACGACATACCTTGCCATCTTCACCAAATCCTCCTCCCGCCGCAGTGCCCGGTCATGAAACCCTCTTTGCCAGAGGCCAACATTTCTACCGGTAGCCTGATTCAACGCTTTGGTACTCAGCGACTTGGTCTTTTGCATCAGCTCGCTCAACGACCCGCTCTGCAATTCGATTAACCAATGAAAATGATCCGGCATCACCACCCACGCCAGTGAGTTCGCCAAGCCGAGATCTTGTGCACGCCGAAATTGATGAACCACCAATCGGCCCAAAGCAAAATCGGCAAAGATCGGTTTGCGATCAAGTGTGTTGGTTGTCAGTAGATAGATTCGATTTGGCTCGGCATAACGTCCGGCTCGCAATCGATGTGCAGCGGGTAAATCCGGCATTCCTTTGCCTCCCATGATCAGGTCATGAGAAGGCTAGCTCGGTGATTTCAAGTGGTTGTGCAGACTGTTGGCAGGATGTGTCAGATAGATAGCTATCGCGAGCAGGCTCACTCCTACAGGGGGTTTGAGGCATTCAGACATTTTGTGTCCAATCACAATGCCTTGTAGGAGTGAGCCTGCTCGCGATAGCGGTTAATCAATCATCGCAGATTCAAGCCGCCACCCCCGCATCCGCCCGCAAATCCAGCGCCTCCACCGCTTTGATCGCCACCTGTTCATCAATATCCGACAGATCGCCGCTGATGCCGATCGCGCCCAGCACATTCCCCGCCTGATCACGGATCAACACCCCGCCCGGGGCCGGGACGACGCTGCCCTGGCCCATGCTGTTGAGCGCGGCGATGAAGGCCGGGCGTTGTTGCGCGTCCAGCGCCAGCAGGCGTGAGCCCTTGCCCAGGGCGATGGCGCCCCAGGCCTTGCCGATGGCGATGTTGGGGCGCAGCAGGCTGGCGCCGTCTTCGCGTTGCAGGGTGATCAGGTGGCCGCCGGTATCGAGTACCGCGATGGTCAGCGGCGCAGCGTTGATGCCGCGCCCGGTGCTGATGGCCTGGTTGACCAGGTTGACTGCGACTTTCAAGGTTAAAGCGCTCATGGTGCCGTCCTCATTTTGTTATTGGGAAAGTCGTGGGGCTGCGCGTTTGTGCCGCAGCCCGATGCCACAAATAGAACACAATGAATTATTTTTTTGTATACAATAATTCTCGAAAAGCGCCACATGCGACGAAAAGCCACAGTAGAAACGGCTTCCGACGAATGAAACAGGCGCTTGAGAAAATGGATTGACCTGCGCCGTCCGCCGTGAATACACTCTGCGCAAAGCCACTTGTATACAATTACAAAACGTAAAGAGGCACAAAACCATGAGCAAAATGAGAGCAATCGAAGCCGCCGTTCTGGTGATGCGCCGTGAAGGGGTTGATACCGCTTTTGGCATTCCGGGTGCTGCGATCAACCCGCTGTACTCCGCACTGAAAAAAGTCGGTGGCATCGATCACGTCCTCGCTCGCCACGTCGAAGGCGCGTCGCACATGGCCGAGGGTTACACCCGCACCAAGGCCGGCAACATCGGCGTGTGCATCGGTACGTCCGGCCCGGCCGGTACCGACATGGTCACCGGGCTCTACAGCGCCTCGGCCGACTCGATCCCCATCCTCTGCATTACCGGCCAGGCACCCCGCGCCCGTATGCACAAGGAAGATTTCCAGGCCGTCGACATCACCAGCATCGTCAAGCCCGTCACCAAGTGGGCGACCACGGTTCTGGAGCCGGGCCAGGTGCCTTACGCGTTTCAGAAAGCCTTCTACGAAATGCGCTCCGGTCGTCCAGGCCCGGTGCTGATCGACCTGCCGTTCGACGTGCAGATGGCTGAAATCGAATTCGACATCGACGCTTACCAGCCACTGCCGCTGGCCAAACCGACCGCGACCCGCGTTCAGGTCGAGAAGGCGCTGGCTTTGCTGGATCAGGCCGAGCGCCCATTGCTGGTGGCCGGTGGCGGCATCATCAACGCCGACGCCAGCGATTTGCTGGTGGAGTTCGCCGAGCTGACCGGTATTCCGGTGATCCCGACCCTGATGGGCTGGGGCACCATCCCTGACGATCACCCGCTGATGGTCGGCATGGTCGGTCTGCAGACGTCGCACCGTTACGGCAACGCCACGATGCTCAAGTCCGACGTGGTACTGGGCATCGGCAACCGTTGGGCCAACCGTCACACCGGTTCGGTCGACGTCTACACCGAAGGGCGCAAGTTCATTCACGTCGACATCGAAGGCACGCAGATCGGCCGCGTGTTCACTCCGGACCTGGGCATCGTTTCCGACGCCGCTGCGGCGCTGACCGTGTTCATCGAAGTCGCCCGTGAATGGCAAGCCGCCGGCAAGCTGAAAAACCGCAGCGCCTGGCTGCAGGATTGCCAGCAGCGCAAGGCCAGCCTGCAGCGCAAGACCCACTTCGACAACGTGCCGGTCAAGCCGCAGCGCGTTTACGAAGAAATGAACCAAGTGTTCGGCAAAGACACCTGCTACGTCAGCACCATCGGTCTGTCGCAGATTGCCGGCGCGCAGTTCCTGCACGTCTACAAGCCGCGTCACTGGATCAACTGCGGTCAGGCCGGCCCGCTGGGCTGGACCATTCCGGCAGCGCTGGGCGTGGTCAAGGCCGATCCGAACCGTAAAGTCGTGGCCCTGTCGGGGGACTATGACTTCCAGGTCATGATCGAAGACCTGGCGCTGGTCGGCAACGACTCGCAAACGGCAATTTAGCTGGTCGACTAACTGCTAGATCGGCAGAGCGTCGGGGAGGGAAAGAGTGTAC
>NZ_JBIVMY010000015.1:17809-100895 GCF_044753325.1 Pseudomonas sp. NPDC088414
TCAAACTGCCTTACATCCACGTCGTGGTGAACAACTCGTACCTGGGGCTGATCCGTCAGGCCCAGCGCGGGTTCGAAATGGACTACTGCGTGCAGCTGTCCTTCGATAACCTGAACGCGCCGGAACTCAACGGTTACGGTGTCGACCACGTCGCAGTCGCCGAAGGCCTTGGCTGCAAGGCACTGCGTGTGTTCGAACCAGCGGACATCGCCCCTGCCCTGCGCAAGGCCGAAGAGCTGATCGAAGAGTTCAAGGTGCCGGTGATCGTCGAAATCATTCTGGAGCGTGTGACCAACATCTCCATGGGGACCGAGATCAACGCCGTCAACGAATTCGAAGACCTGGCGCTGGTCGGCAACGACGCGCCAACGGCAATTTCGCTGCTCGACTAACTGCTGACCGCTCTCCCTGTGGGAGCTAGCCATGTGGCGAGGGAGCTTGCTCCCGCTCGGCTGCGAAGCAGTCGTAACGCTTTTGGGGCCGCTGCGCGCCCCAGCGGGAGCAAGCTCCCTCGCCACACAGGCTCGCTCCTACAAGGGGAACCTCACAAGATTTACGGGAGACCACCATGCCGCGTTTCGCAGCCAACCTGTCCATGCTGTTCACCGAACAGGATTTCCTTGCCCGTTTCGACGCCGCCGCCAAGGCCGGTTTCAGTGGTGTGGAATACCTGTTCCCGTACGACTTCAGCTCTGCCGAAATCAAGGCAAAGCTCGATGCCAACGGTCTGACCCAAGTGCTGTTCAACCTGCCGGCCGGTGACTGGGCCAAAGGCGAGCGCGGTATCGCGTGTCTGCCGGATCGCGTTGAAGAGTTCCGCGCCGGGGTCGATCTGGCGATTGCCTACGCGCAAGTGCTGGGCAACACCCAGGTCAACTGCCTGGCCGGTATTCGTCCGCAGGGCGTGGACGATGCCACCGTGGAAAAGACCTTCGTCGCCAACCTCAAGTACGCGGCCGACAAGCTGCAGGCGGCCGGTATCAAACTGGTGATGGAAGCGATCAACACCCGCGACATCCCGGGTTTCTACCTGAACAACACGGCGCAAGCCCTGTCGATTCGCGAGCAGGTCGGCAGCGCCAATCTGTTCCTGCAATACGACATCTACCACATGCAAATCATGGAAGGCGATCTGGCCCGCACCCTGCAATCGCACCTGGCCGAGATCAACCACGTGCAGCTCGCGGACAACCCGGGGCGCAACGAGCCGGGCACCGGTGAGATCAATTACCGCTTCCTGTTCGAACACCTGGATCGCATTGGTTATCAGGGATGGGTGGGTTGCGAGTACAAGCCACTGACCACTACTGAAGCCGGTCTGGGCTGGCTGAAAACCCACAACGCGATCTGACGAACACTGCAAAACCCTTGTGGCGAGGGAGCTTGCTCCCGCCCGGCTGCGAAGCAGTCGTAAACCCTGCACACCGGTTTTGCCTGATACACCGCGATGGATGGTTTTAGGGGTGCTTCGCCCCCCAGTGGGAGCAAGCTCCCTCGCCACAAGGTGTGCCAGGCCCATTATCTGGCTACATAAAAACAAGAGGATTTTCTCATGGCTAAAATCGGATTTATCGGCACCGGCATCATGGGCCACCCAATGGCTTCGAACCTGCAGAAAGCCGGTCACAGCCTGTTCCTGTCGGCGCACCACGACGCCGCTCCAGCCGATCTGGTGGCCGCTGGCGCCGTCGCCCTGGCCAACCCGCGCGAAGTGGCGCAGGAAGCTGAATTCATCATCGTCATGGTGCCGGATACCCCGCAGGTCGACGACGTGCTGTTCCGCGCTGACGGCGTTGCCGCCGGCCTTGGCAAAGGCAAAGTGGTGATCGACATGAGTTCGATCTCGCCGACCGCCACCAAGGCCTTCGCCAAGAAGATCAACGAGAAAGGCGCGCAATACCTTGACGCCCCGGTATCCGGCGGTGAAGTCGGCGCCAAGGCGGCGACCCTGAGCATCATGGTCGGTGGCGACGCCGATGCCTTCGAACGCGCCCTGCCGCTGTTCCAGGCCATGGGCAAGAACATCACCCTGGTCGGTGGCAATGGCGACGGTCAGACCGCCAAAGTGGCGAACCAGATCATCGTTGCCCTGAACATTCAGGCCGTGGCGGAAGCCCTGCTGTTCGCCTCGAAAAACGGTGCTGATCCGGCCAAAGTGCGTGAAGCACTGATGGGCGGTTTCGCTTCGTCGAAGATCCTCGAAGTGCACGGCGAGCGCATGATCAAGGGCACCTTCGACCCAGGCTTCCGCATCAGCCTGCACCAGAAGGACCTGAACCTGGCCCTGCAAGGCGCCAAGGAGCTGAACATCAACCTGCCGAACACCGCCAACGCCCAGCAAGTGTTCAGCACCTGCGCGGCCATCGGTGGCAGCAACTGGGACCACTCGGCGCTGATCAAGGGCCTGGAACACATGGCCAACTTCTCGATTCGCGACAAAAAATAATCTGCGCTTCTGGCTCGCTCCCTGTGGGAGCGGGCTTGCCCGCGATGGCATCGACTCGGTCCGTCTGAATGACCGCGGCGCCTGAATCGCTGGCAAGCCAGCTCCCACAAGGATCGCGTTGCTGCACCGTTGTCGTTCCATCCCAATAACAAGAATTCCGGGAGCCCGCCATGTCGGTCGATCCGCAACAACTGCTGCGCGAGCTGTTTGCCACAGCCATCGACGCGGCCCATCCGAACCAAGTCCTCGAAGCCCATCTGCCTGCCGATCGCACGGGTCGGGTGATCGTCATCGGTGCCGGCAAGGCCGCCGCTGCCATGGCGCAAGTGGTCGAGCGCAGCTGGCAGGGTGAAGTCTCCGGTCTGGTGGTGACCCGTTACGGTCACGGCGCCCCGTGTGAAAAAATCGAAGTGGTCGAAGCCGCGCACCCGGTGCCGGACGCTGCCGGTCTGGCCGTGGCCAAACGCGTGCTGGAACTGGTCAGCAACCTGAGCGAAGACGACCGCGTGATTTTCCTGCTGTCCGGTGGCGGCTCTGCCCTGCTCGCGCTGCCGGCCGAAGGCATCACCCTCGCTGACAAGCAGTCGATCAACAAAGCTCTGCTCAAATCCGGCGCGACCATCGGCGAGATGAACTGCGTGCGCAAGCACCTCTCGGCGATCAAAGGCGGACGCCTGGGCAAGGCCTGCTGGCCTGCCACGGTTTACACCTACGCGATTTCCGATGTGCCGGGCGACCTCGCCACGGTCATCGCCTCCGGTCCGACCGTGGCCGACCCAAGCACCTCCGCCGAAGCCCTGGCGATCCTCAAGCGCTACGGCATCGAAGTCCCGGCCTCGGTGCGCACCTGGCTGCAAAGCCCGGAATCGGAAACCGTCAAACCCGGCGATCCAAGCCTGGCCCGCAGCCACTTCCAGCTGATCGCCCGCCCGCAGCAATCGCTGGATGCCGCGGCGGTGAAATGCCGTCAGGCCGGTTTCAGCACGCTGATCCTCGGCGACCTCGAAGGTGAATCCCGCGAAGTGGCGAAAGTCCACGCCGGCATCGCCCGGCAGATCATCAACCACGGGCAGCCACTGGCAGCGCCGTGCGTGATTCTCTCCGGCGGCGAAACCACCGTGACCGTGCGCGGCAATGGCCGTGGCGGACGCAACGCCGAATTCCTCCTCAGCCTCACCGACAGCCTCAAGGGCCAGCCCGGCGTCTACGCGCTGGCCGGCGACACCGACGGCATCGACGGCTCGGAAGACAACGCCGGCGCGATCATGACCCCGGACAGCTACGCCCGCGCCGCCGCCCTCGGTTTGAGCGCCAGCGACGAGCTGGATAACAACAACGGTTACGGCTACTTCGAGGCGCTCGACGCGCTGATCGTCACCGAGCCGACCCGCACCAACGTCAACGACTTCCGCGCCATCCTGATCCTTGAGAACTGCAAATCATGACGCCTGATAAAAAGGTCAAAATCCTCGCCACCCTCGGGCCTGCCGTCGATGGCATCGAAGACATCCGTGAACTGGTCGAGGCCGGGGTCAACATCTTCCGCCTGAACTTCAGCCACGGCGATCACGCCGACCACGCCAAGCGCTATCAGTGGATCCGCGAGGTCGAGCGCCAGCTCAACTATCCGCTCGGGATCCTGATGGACTTGCAGGGGCCCAAACTGCGCGTCGGCAAGTTCGCCGACGGCAAGGTGCAGCTGCATCGCGGTCAGGCGTTTCGCCTCGATCTGGACGCCACACCGGGTGATGAACGCCGAGTGAATCTGCCGCATCCGGAGATCATCGCCGCGCTCGAAGCGGGCATGGATCTGCTGCTGGATGACGGCAAACTGCGCCTGCGCGTAGTCAGCAAATACACCGACGCGATCGACACCACCGTGCTCGCCGGCGGTGAACTGTCGGACCGCAAAGGCGTCAACGTGCCGCAAGCGGTGCTCGACCTCAGCCCACTGACGGCCAAGGATCGCCGCGACCTGAGCTTCGGTCTGGAGCTGGGTGTGGATTGGGTGGCGCTGTCGTTCGTGCAGCGCCCGCAAGACATTCTTGAAGCCCGCGAACTGATCGGCGACAAAGCCTTTCTGATGGCGAAAATCGAGAAGCCGTCGGCGGTTGAGCAACTGCGCGAAATCGCCCAGTTGAGCGACGCGATCATGGTCGCTCGCGGCGATCTCGGTGTGGAAGTGCCGGCGGAAAGCGTGCCGCAAATTCAGAAGAACATCATCAGCACCTGCCGCGAACTGGGTAAACCGGTGGTGGTGGCGACGCAGATGCTCGAATCGATGCGTTTCTCCCCGGCACCGACCCGCGCCGAAGTCACCGACGTCGCCAACGCCGTGGCCGAAGGCGCGGATGCGGTGATGCTCTCGGCCGAAACCGCGTCCGGTGAATACCCGCTGGAAGCGGTGCAGATGATGAGCAAGATCATCCGCCAGGTGGAAAACGGCCCCGACTATCAGACTCAGCTCGACGTCAGCCGACCGAAAGCCGAGGCGACCGTATCCGATGCGATCAGTTGCGCGATCCGCCGCATCAGCAATGTGCTGCCGGTGGCGGTGCTGGTCAACTACAGCGAGTCGGGCGCTTCGACATTGCGCGCGGCACGGGAACGGCCGAAAGCACCGATCCTCAACCTGACGCCGAACCTGCAGACCGCGCGGCGTTTGAGCGTGGCGTGGGGCATTCATTCGGTGGTCAACGATCGCCTGCGTCAGGTCGATGAAGTGTGTTCGACCGCGCTGGAAATCGCTCAGGCGCAAGGCATGGCCGAGCGTGGCGATACGTTGCTGATCACTGCCGGTGTGCCGTTCGGGCAGCCGGGGTCGACTAATTCGCTGCGGATCGAAACATTGATCTGACCCATATTTTTGATGTGAATACAAAACCTGTGGTGAGGGAGCTTGCTCCCGCTCGGCTGCGCAGCAGTCGTCGCTTTTAGGGCATGACGGTTTTCACAGAAGAGCCGCATTAACCCATTTTGGGGCCGCTTCGCGACCCAGCGGGAGCAAGCTCCCTCGCCACGGTTATTGGCAAGACCCTTTGATTGTCCAACTGCCCAGATTTTTTCAACATGCCTGCCAATCATTTCAACACCCACTGCCCCGACTGGGCCGAGGCTTTGCTCAACGGTTTCAGTCAGATATTCCTCCAGCGCCATCCGCTGTGCGGCCTATTGTGCCTGCTGGCGATCCTGCTCACCGCGCCGGTACTGTTTGCCGGCGCGTTGCTCGGTGCCGTCGCCGGATTGCTCACCGCGCAACGGCGCAACTATGCCAAGGCGGATCGTCAGGCCGGGTTGTTCAGCTACAACGGCGTGCTGCTCGGCCTGTTGTTGAGCCTGTATTTCCCCTGGTCACCGATGCTGCCGCCGCTGATTCTGGCAGCCGGTGGTCTCAGTGCGATGGTCACTCAGCAGTGGCTCAAGCATGTGTATCGCAGCCGTTCCATACCGGCTTACACCTCGCCGTTCGTGGCCATCAGCTGGATCCTGTTGCTGTTCGCCGAACCGTCCGCGCCGATGGCGCACATCGAGATGAACACGCTGAACCTGCTCGCCGCTGAACTGCGTGGGTTGGGCCAAGTGATGTTCCTCGGTCATCCGCTGGCCGGCGCATTGATCGGCATTGGCCTGTTGGTCGCTGATCGCCGGGCGTTCTGCTGGGCATTGCTCGCGTCGGCTATCGGCCTGGCGTCGAGCCTGCTGCACCACGAAAGCAGCACCGCGTTGCTGGGGCTGGGCAGTTACAACGCGGTGCTCGCCGCCCTCGCCTTCAGTGCGCAGCGCCAACAACCGTGGCTGCCGCTGGTGGGCATCGTCCTTGCGCTGCTGGTCACGCCGCTGTTTGCTGCCATTGGCCTGGCGACGCTGACCGCGCCGTTCATCCTCGCCGGCTGGCTGATCCGCGCCGGGATCCAGATGCTCGGCAAAGCGGCCGTCGACGCCACGCCTTGCGCACAGGGGGACAATCAACCTAGGCTGCGCTGATCTTCAATTCAGGCGTTATCCATGGACAGCAGCAACAGTTGGCGCGAACGGCTTTACGTGATGATTTTCCAGAGCGACACCCTCGCCGGGCGGCGCTTCGACGGCACCTTGCTGTTGATCATCCTCGCCAGCCTGGTGGTGGTGATGCTCGACAGCATCGACAGCATTCACCAGAACTATGCCGATGTGCTGGCCTACATCGAGTGGGGCTTCACCGTGATCTTTCTCGGTGAATACATCCTGCGCCTGTACTGCTCACCGAAACCGTTGCGCTACGCCTTCAGTTTCTACGGACTGGTGGATCTGCTGGCGATCGTGCCCGGAATTCTGGCGCTGTATTACAGCGATGCGCAGTACCTGCTGATCATCCGCATCATCCGCATGCTGCGGATCTTCCGCGTGCTCAAGCTCAGCCCGTACCTCAAGCAAGCCAACTACCTGATGTCGGCGCTGCGCGGCAGCAAGCAGAAGATCGTGGTGTTTCTGGTCAGCGTCTGCACCCTGGTGACGGTGTTCGGCACCCTGATGTACGTGATCGAAGGCCCGGAACATGGCTTCACCAGCATCCCCAAAGGCATCTATTGGGCTATCGTGACCCTGACCACCGTCGGCTTCGGCGACATCGTGCCCAAGACCCCGTTGGGCCAGGTGATTTCCTCGCTGGTGATGATCACCGGTTACTCGATCATCGCCGTGCCCACCGGGATTTTCACTGCAGAACTGGCCAACGCCATGCGCGGCGAACAACTGCAGCACGACTGCCCGGTGTGCAAGAAAAACAGCCATGAACATGGCGCGGCGTTCTGCTCACGATGCGGTAATGCGCTGTTCAAGAAATTGGAATAAGCACAGAGCTTTTTAATCTTTAAACGACTATGCGTGCCCCGTTATAGTCAGTGGCAATTAAACATCACCCCCTGTAGGAGCTGCCGCAGGCTGCGATCTTTTGATCCTGATCTTCTAAAAACAAGATCAAAAGATCGCAGCCTTCGGCAGCTCCTACACAAAACAAAACAAGGAATGCGCAGTGAAAAAACTCTTTGGCGCCTCACTTCTCGCCGCCGGTCTCGCCTTTGGCAGCGTGGCTCAAGCCGCACCGACCCTGCTCAACGTCTCCTACGACGTGATGCGCGATTTCTACAAGGACTACAACACTGCGTTCCAGAAACACTGGCAGGCCGAGCACAACGAAAACATCACGGTGCAGATGTCCTTCGGCGGTTCGAGCAAGCAGGCGCGATCGGTGATCGATGGTCTGCCGGCTGACGTCATCACCATGAACATGGCAACCGACATCAACGCCCTCGCCGACAACGGCAAACTGGTGCCGGAAAACTGGGTCACCCGCCTGCCGAACAACAGCGCGCCGTTCACCTCGGCCACGGTGTTCATCGTGCGCAAAGGCAACCCGAAAGCCCTGAAAGACTGGCCCGACCTGCTCAAGGACGGCGTGCAGGTGATCGTGCCGAACCCGAAAACTTCGGGCAATGGCCGCTACACCTACCTCTCGGCTTGGGGCTACGTGCTGAAGAACGGCGGTGACGAGAACAAGGCCAAGGACTTCGTCGGCAAACTGTTCAAGCAAGCGCCGGTGCTCGATACCGGTGGCCGCGCCGCGACCACCACGTTCATGACCAACCAGATCGGCGACGTGCTGGTGACCTTCGAGAACGAGGCCGAGATGATCGCTCGCGAATTCGGTCGCGATCAGTTCGAAGTGATCTACCCAAGCGTCTCCGCCGAAGCCGAGCCACCGGTGTCGGTGGTCGACAAAGTAGTCGACAAGAAAGGCACCCGCGCTGCCGCCGATGAATACCTGAAGTACCTGTGGTCGCCGGAAGGCCAGGAAATCGCCGCCGCCAACTACCTGCGCCCACGGGATCCGGCGGTGCTGGCGAAGTACACCGACCGCTTCCCGAAAGTCGACTTTCTGTCGGTGGAAAAGACCTTCGGCGACTGGCGCTCGGTGCAGAAGACTCACTTCAATGATGGCGGGATCTTTGATCAGATCTACAGCCAGTAAGATTTGGCGGACATGAAAAAGGCGACCCTCAGTGGTCGCCTTTTTCATGGCAGTTTTGCCCTCACCCCAGCCCTCTCCCGGAGGGAGAGGGGGCCGACCGAGGTGTCTGGCGAGTTACATCGACCTGAAAGACCTTATAGATTATGGATTCGGCAACGCAGTTTCAGGTCGGCGTATTGCTTCAGCATCCCCCAATCAGTCCCCTCTCCCTCCGGGAGAGGGTTAGGGTGAGGGGCTTTTACATCGGCGGCGTGACGCCATCCTTGCCAGCGGAAATCGATTGCGCCGTTAATGTGCCGTCGGCGTCCTGGGTGACGAAGCTGACAATTTTCACCCCGACCTTCAGCAAACTCCGATCCCCCGGCGTCAGATTGACGATCGGTACATCCTCCGGCACCAGGATCTTCTGCTGCCCGCCCTTGTAGTTGACGGTCAGCACCCGTCCATTGCTCACCACCAGATCGCCGACGCTGCCATTGGTCATGCTGCTGCCCTTGGCCAGATCAAAGGGCCGATGGCCGTCACCGCTGCCGGCCAGTTCCGGCGGGAATACGTGCACTTCCATTGCCTTGAGGGTGCCATCTTCCTGCGGCATGGCGGCCGAACCGATGTAGCTGCCGGGCTTGATGTCCTCGATATTGGCCAGGGTGACGGCGCGAACCTTGGTGTCCGGGTTCAACCGGATCACCACGTTCTCGCCGCTGTTGACGTGGACTTTCAGCGAGTCGGCGCTGACCCCGGTGATCTCGCCGCGCACGCCGAGCCGCGTACCCGGGGCATCAGCGGCCTGCACCGCATTGGCACTGAGCAGGCCGATCAAGGCAATCGTGGTGGTGTGACGCAGCAGCTGGCGCAACATGGCAATCCTCCGGTGATGAACAGTAAAAGCGCAGCGGTAAACATAAGCACGCTATCGAAGAAGATGTAAGTGAATGTATCATCTGCCCTCCCCGGCCGGACGCAAGGTTCGCCGATGGACGACACCGCCGCTGAAGCCAATTATTCCGCAACGGAATAACTGCTATCGATACAAGGCTTCTACCGCCGCTCCGGTGCGTCCCTTAGCCTCACCGCATTCCCTTTCGCTGGATCGAGAAACCTTATGAACGCCACAACTCACGCAATGACCCGAGGCATGGTGCTGCTGTTCGCCTTCTGCTGCGGCGCGATCGTCGCCAACATTTACTACGCGCAGCCGATCATCGGCCTGATCGCGCCGGACATCGGTCTCTCCGACACCATGGCTAGTTTTATCGTCTCGCTGACGCAGATCGGTTATGCGCTGGGCCTGTTCTTCCTGGTGCCGCTGGGCGACCTGCTGGAAAACCGCCGGCTGATGATCATCACCACTGTAGTGGCGATTGCCAGCCTGCTCGGTGCAGCGTTCACCAGCCAGCCGAATGTGTTTTTGCTGATCTCGTTGCTGGTGGGCTTCAGTTCGGTGTCGGTGCAGATCCTGATTCCGCTGGCCGCGCATCTGGCGCCGGAAGAATCCCGTGGCCGGGTGGTCGGCGGGATCATGGGCGGCCTGCTGCTGGGCATCCTGCTGGCGCGGCCGGTGTCGAGCGTAGTGGCTGACCATTTCGGCTGGCGTGCGATGTTCATGATTGCTGCGGCGTTGATGGCGGCGATCAGCGTGGTGCTGGCGTTGACCGTGCCCAAGCGTCAACCGGATCACAGCGCTACATACGGCCAACTGATCGGCTCGCTGTGGACGCTGCTGCGCCAGCAACCGGTGCTGCGTCAGCGAGCGTTTTATCAGGGCTGCATGTTCGCCACCTTCAGTCTGTTCTGGACCGCGGTGCCGCTGGAACTGGCGCGCAACCATGGCCTGTCGCAAAGCGAGATCGCGATCTTCGCCCTGGTCGGCGCCATCGGTGCCATCGCCGCGCCGATCAGCGGCCGCCTGGCTGACGCCGGCCACACCCGCATCGCTTCACTGCTGGCCATGCTGTTCGCCAGCCTGAGCTTCCTGCCGGCCTTCATTCACCCGGCCTACAGCGTGATCGGCCTGGCCGTGACCGGCGTGGTACTGGACTTCTGCGTACAGATGAACATGGTCCTCGGCCAGCGCGCGGTCTACTCGCTGGACGCCAAAAGCCGTGGTCGCCTGAATGCGCTGTACATGACCAGCATCTTCATCGGCGGCGCCTTCGGCTCGTCGGTCGCCAGTGCGGTGTATGAGCATGGCGGCTGGTTGTGGATCGTGATTGTCGGTAGCGCGTTCCCGCTGCTGGCGCTGTTGCGATTCTTGAGTGTTTCGCAGCGTGGCTCATTGGCAACGGCGTAAGACGTCAAAAGCATCGCGCTCGCTCCCACAGGTTGCTCGCTGGGCCTATGGGAGCGATGACGCTTAATAGCGAACCAGTTTTTCCATCGCCGCATCCGCCAGAAACGAAGAGCGGCTTTTGACATTGTGTTCACGCACATAGCGATCGATGCGCTGGATCACGTAGCCTGGCAACGTCACGTTGACCTTCTCGGTTTTGCCCATGTACGGCGAGATATCCAGCTCGAGCATCCCCCAGCCCATGTCGGCAAACTCCGGATTATTGCGATGCGCCGCTGCCGACGTCGGCATCGGAATCGATTCCCCGTCCGCCGCCATCTCCTGCAACATGAGATGGGCGACTTCAACGGCTGCGTTGTAGGCATCCTCAAAGGTATCCCCGGCTGTGACGGCGCCGGGAATGTCAGGTATCTGAATACCGATGGCGGTGTTGTCGTCACCCCATTCGATGCAGATCGGATATTGCATTATGGATCTCCCTTGTTGCTGGCTGGCGGGTGGTACAACCCGGCACGCCTCCTGATGCTTTTGACCGTCCCCAACGGTAAATCCTTTTTCGGGTGGGGAACGGGAATGGTGTAAGGGTTGTAACGGTGAGTGAAGATGTGATGACTGCCGGTGACTCGATCCAGCGTCCAGCCTGCTTCCTCCAGCTCCTTGATCAATAGCCTGCTTTGCACCTGGCGCCTCCTTGCTCCGGCCGAATTAAAGTAACTCTAGAGTTATCTTTACTCAAGCACATAAATCTGCAGGACGACGTTCGGTTGTTTTACCGCATGTGATTGAATGGACGCGGATTACACTCAGCACCCTGTTCCCTGTTCCCTGTTCCCTGTGGGAGCGAGCTTGCTCGCGAAGGCGCCTGATCAGTTAATACATCTGCTGAATGTCAGACCGTATTCGCGAGCAAGCTCGCTCCCACAGGGCTCCTCTGAATGCTTCAAGATTGCACAAGGACTCGAGATGGACCGCCTCGCCGCCATGGAAACCTTCGTCTGCGTGGTCGAAACCGGCTCGTTTTCCGCCGCCGCCCGACGCCTGAATATCGGCCAGCCCGCCGTGTCGAAAACCATCGCTCAACTGGAGAAACGCCTGGCGGTCAGCCTGCTGCTGCGCTCGACCCGTGGCCTGACGCCAACCGAGGCGGGGCTGGCGTTTTTCGAGCGGGCCAGACGCGCCATCGATGAAGCCAACGAAGCCGATAACGCCGCCCGTGGCAGCGCCGGCGGATTGCGCGGCAACTTGCGGATCAGCGCTGCGGTGACTTTCGGTCGCCTGCACGTCGTGCCGCAGTTGGGCCCGTTTCTCGATCAGCATCCGCAATTGAACATCGATCTGATGCTCGACGACCGCAACATCAATCTGGTGGAAGAAGGCATCGACGTCGCCCTGCGCATGGGTCCGCTCAGCGACTCCAGCCTCACCGCGCGCAAGATCGCCGACTGCCGCCGCGTGGTCCTCGGCACCCCGGCGTACTTTGCTCGCCACGGCGAACCCAGCCGCCCTGCCGATCTGGATCAGCACCAAGGCATCGTCTACAACCTCAGCGGTGGCGCGACCTGGACGTTCATCCGAGGTAACGAACAACAGACGCAAACCCTGACCGGCCGCCTGCGGGTCAGCGCCGCCGAGGGTTTGCGCGCGGCCGTGTTTGCCGATCAGGGCCTGACCATCGCCTCGCAATGGATGTTCGCCCCAGAACTGGCGAGTGGTGCGGTCAGGGCGGTGATGGGTGATTGGGCGTTGCCGGATCAGGACTTGTGGGCAGTGTTTCCGACGGGGCGGATGGTCAGTGCGAAGGCGCGGGCGTTTGTGGAGTACATGGAAAATCTGCTGAAACACCTGACCTGAATCGAATCTGTTTCGTTTATTGCGATTTTCGTTTAATTCGAATAACGTTTCTGCATCCTCTATTCAGAATGCTGGAATTCATTATGTCGATTGTCCTTCACCCCTCTCTCAACCTCCCTGTGGAGCGCGAAGTCAAAGCCGCAATCGAAGGCAGACGCGCGCTCAACGCCTACCTCGCGACCCGATTCGAAACCCAGCACATTCAGATTTTCGACGAGCAGAACCAGGCACATCAGGTCGAGTTACCCACCTCTGCACTGCGGTTGCTGGTGGACATTCTGGCGGAGCTGGCTGAAGGCAATGCCGTCCAAGTCGTACCGGTGCATGCCGAGCTGACCACTCAGGAAGCTGCAGACATGCTCAATGTCTCACGCCCGCACCTGATAAAACTGCTGGAAAGCGGCGAGTTGTCCTACCACAAAACCGGCAAGCACCGACGTGTGCGTTTCGCCGATTTGATGGACTATAAAACCCGGCGCGACACCGCCAGCGAGCAGGCAATGGCGCTTCTCGCGGAGCAGGCACAGGCGTTAAGGACAGGATACGAGTGAGGCATTCACCAGTTCGGGCGCTAAGCGCCTATCGTGCGATTCTCTGAATAATCATTTTGTGAACCCAGACAAAAAAACGGCGATCCAGAGATCGCCGCTTTTTCATCACTGCCCGAACTGCTTGCCCAACCCCGGTGGCACGCCGTGGATGTCGGTGTCTTCCCATGGGCCGTTGGGGCTGACGGAGCGGGTCCAGCCGTTGTTCCAGCGGAAGTAGGTGCGCTGGCGGTAGAAGGTGTTGGGCTGGTCGTCGAGGACGTAGACGCCGAGTTTCTGGTCCCAGTGGCTGTTGCCGCCCGGTGGCGGGGCGAAGCTGGCCGAGGTGCGTGGGACTGGCTTGGACGGTTTGGCCGGAATGCTTTTGCCCGGGGTCGGCGAGGTCGACGGGGTCGGGCTCGGTTGTGACGGCGGGATCGGCGGCAGGCTGGTGGTCGGTTCCGGTCGGTGCACCGCACAGGCGCTCATGCCCAGGGCCATGGTGATGACTGCGATTCGGGCGAGACTGTGCATGGCGGTGCGTTCCTGTTGTTCCGGTTATTGGTCCGGGCTGTCGATGGTCAGTGTTTGCGGCGCGGTGGTGCTGCTGGCCAGCGGGCCGCTGCGACCTACCCACTCCCCGGCGGTCGGTTGACCGGCACGGGAGATGCGCGCAACCAGTTGGACTTCAGGAAAGTTCGACAGTTTCAACTGCGGCATCATGGCGTCGGCATCGCCCAGTTCGACGGTCACCGGCAGATCGGCCACGGTCAGGCGCTTGGCCGCCAGCGGCGCCGGCGGGCCGGAAACGGCGCGGGCGAAGATGAACACGCTGTCGCCCGGTTGCACCTTGCCCTTGAGTTCACTGGCCAGATCCACGCGCACCTTGAGCAGCGCGGCAGCCTTGGCGGCCGGGCTCGCAGCGACCTTGCCACCACTGGCTTCAAGCCGTTCGGTGGCACGATTGATGCCGCCCTGCAGGGCTTCGCGGGATTTGTCGTCCTCTGGCAATTGCGCCAGCAAACGGTTCCAGTAATCGATGGCTTGCTGGTAACGCTCGCCTTCGAACGCGGCGATGCCGAGCAGGCCAAGGCTGGTGACTTCTTTCGGATCGGCTTTCAGCGCTTCGTCGGTCAGGGCCTGGATCTTGTCCGACCACTTCTTGCCATCGGCAAAATACTGCGCCTGTGCCCACTGGCCGAGCAGCTCCGGCTGGCGCCCGGCCAGGTTGGCGGCGCGTTCGAACATCTTCGCCGCGTCCGCCGGGCGATCCTGGGCCATGTAGGTGCGCCCGAGGAAGTACAGGCCTTCCGCCGAATCCGGTTGCGCGGCAACGGCGCGCTCCAGACGCCGGGTCATCTCTTCCATCGACTGCGGCGCCTGGGCAAATTCGCGGGTCAGTTCAACTTTGTCCGCCGCACCGAAATGCAGATACAGCCCCAGGCCCAACACCGGCACCAGCACCGCGGCCAACAACGGCAACGGCTTGCCCAGCTTCGACACACGCGGTGCGGCAACGCCTTCGGTATCGGCGAGCAGCTCACGCGCCGCTTCCGCGCGACCGCTGTCCATTTGCGCCGCATCGAGTACACCTTCGGCCTGCTGCGCTTGCAGTTCGGCGACGCGCTCCTGATACAGCGCCACGTTCAGGGCAGTACGATCCTCTTCACGCTGGGCGCGACGGCCACGCAAAACCGGGATCAGCAGAAAACTCAGGGCGACCAGAAGCAACAGCCCTGCGGCAAGCCAGAAATCAATCATTCTTGGTTTTTATCCAACAGTTGGTCGAGGCGCTGACGCTCTTCGGTGGACAGCGATGGTGGGGGCTCGGTGCGCTGTGCGCGACGCCGGCGAACGATCACTGCGATCACCACCAGACCGCCGAACAACAGGCCGGCCGGGCCGAACCACAGCAGTGCGGTCTTGGCATTGAGCGCCGGTTTGTAGCGGACGAAATCACCGTAGCGATCGACCATGAAATCGATGATCTGCTGATTGTCCTTGCCCTCGCCGAGCATGCGGAAAATCTCTTTGCGCAGGTCGGCGGCAATCGGTGCGTTGGAGTCGGCGATGTCCTGGTTCTGGCACTTGGGGCAACGCAGTTCCTTGGTCAACTCGCGAAAACGCTCGCGATCACCTTCCTTGGCGAACTCGTAAGTGTCGATGGCGGCATGCGCCACGCCGGCCAGACTCAGGCCCAAGACCACGGCAGCGATAAAGCGCTTCATGGCTTGGCCTCGTCGACCAGTGCCTGATATTTGGCTGCGAGTTTTTCGCGCCAGACCTGCTCGTCGATAACCCCAACGTACTTGTCGCGGATGATGCCCTTGGCGTCGATGAAGAAGGTTTCCGGCGCGCCGTACACGCCGAGGTTCAGGCCCAGCGAACCTTCATCGTCACGGATATCCAGCAGGTACGGATTGTGGAATTCGGCCAGCCACTTCAACGCATCGGCGTTGGTGTCCTTGTAGTTGATGCCGTAGATCACCACGCCACGCTCGGCCAGTTTGTTCAGCACCGGGTGCTCGACCCGGCAGGAAATGCACCAGGTGCCCCAGACGTTGACCAGCGCCGGTTTGCCGAGAATGTCAGCCTTGGTCAGGGTCTTGTCGCCCTGCACGTTCGGCAGAGTGAACTCCGGGAAGGGCTTGTTGATCATCGCCGACGGCAGCTCCGCCGGATCGAGGTACAGCCCGCGATAAAGAAACACCGCCACCAGCAGGAAAATCGCCAGGGGTACCAGCATCAACCAACGTCTCATGCAGCCGCTCCTTGCAGGCCGAGGGCTTCACGCACCTTGGCTTTGACCTTGACTCGATAACGCCGATCCAGCGCCGCCAGCAATCCGCCCAGACCGGTCAGCAGCCCGCCGAACCAGATCCAGCGCACGAACGGCTTGACGTGAACCCGCACCGCCCAAGCGCCATTTTCCAGCGGTTCGCCCAGTGCGACGTAGAGATCGCGGGTGAAACCGGCGTCGATCCCGGCCTCGGTCATCATCGAACTCTGCACGGTGTACAGGCGTTTTTCCGGGTGCAGCACGCTGACTTCCTTGCCGTCACGGATCACCCGAATAGTGCCCTTATCGGAGGTGAAGTTCGGCCCTTCGAAGTGCTTGGCGCCCTCGAAGATGAAGTGATAACCGGCCAGATCCATCGACTCGCCCGGCGCCAGACGCAGGTCGCGCTCGGCACTGTTCTGACTCGACAGCACCACACCGAGGGCGCACACGGCGATGCCCAAGTGAGCGATCTGCATGCCCCAGTAGCTGCGGGTCAGGGTTGGCAGACCTTTGATCAGGCCCTTGTGGCGAGTCTTGTCGAAGATGTCGCGCACACCGGCGAGCAGCACCCACGCGGCGAGCAGGAACGTCGCGATCACCGCCCAGTTGAAATCGCCGTAAGCGACACCGGCCACCACCGCCAACGCGACGCTGCCGAGCAGCACGGGAGTCAGCATGTTCGCCAGCCATTTCACCGGGGTGTCCTTCCAGCGGACGATTACGCCGACCGCCATCACCAGCATCAGCAACGCCATCAACGGGATGAACAGCGCGTTGAAATACGGCGGACCTACCGACAGCTTGGCGCCGCTGATCGCATCAAGAATCAGCGGATACAGGGTGCCGAGCAGAATCATCGACGCCGCCACCACCAGCACCAGGTTGTTGCCCAGCAGCAGGGTTTCCCGCGACCACAGGTTGAAGCCGACCTGGCTTTTGACCACCGGCGCACGCAACGCAAACAGCGTCAGCGAACCGCCGACCACGAACAGCAGGAAGATCAGAATGAACACGCCGCGCTCAGGGTCGGACGCGAACGCATGCACCGAAGTCAACACGCCGGAGCGTACGAGGAACGTCCCGAGCAGGCTCAACGAAAATGCAGCAATCGCCAGCAACACCGTCCAGCTCTTGAACACCCCACGTTTTTCCGTGACCGCCAGCGAGTGAATCAGCGCGGTGCCGACCAGCCATGGCATGAACGAGGCGTTTTCCACCGGGTCCCAGAACCACCAGCCGCCCCAGCCGAGCTCGTAGTACGCCCACCACGAACCGAGGGTGATGCCAATGCCGAGGAAGGCCCACGCGACAATCGTCCACGGCCGCGACCAGCGTGCCCAGGCGGCGTCGAGACGACCACCGAGCAGTGCGGCAATGGCGAAGGCGAATGCCACCGAGAAACCCACATAACCCATATAGAGCATCGGTGGATGCACGATCAGGCCGATGTCTTGCAGCAGCGGATTGAGGTCACGACCATCCGCGGGAATCTGCGGCAGGATCCGCGAGAACGGGTTGGAAGTGAGGATCAGGAACAACAGGAAACCGGTGCTGATCATGCCCATCACCGCCAGTACGCGAGCGAGCATGACTTGCGGCAACTGCCGGGAGAACACCGACACGGCGAAGGTCCAGCCACCGAGGATCAACGCCCACAGCAGCAGCGAACCTTCGTGGGCGCCCCACACCGCGCTGAACTTGTAGTACCACGGCAAGGCGCTGTTGGAGTTCATCGCCACGTACCCGACCGAGAAATCGTCGGTCATGAACGCGTAGGTCAGGCAACCGAAGGCAAACAGCAGGAACGCAAACTGACCCCACGCCGCCGGCTGGGCCAAGCCCATCCACATGCGGTCGCCGCGCCACGCGCCGAGCAACGGCACCACGGCCTGCACCAGCGCAAAACACAGCGCCAGAATCATCGCCAGATGACCGAGTTCAGGAATAAACAGTGCAGACGTCATCGATCAACCCTCCTTCGCTTGGGTGGGTGCCGATTGACCACTGTCTTTCAGCGCTTTGGTCACTTCCGGCGGCATGTACTTCTCGTCGTGCTTGGCCAGCACTTCGTCGGCCACCACTACGCCGTCAGCGTTGAGTTTGCCCAGGGCGACGATGCCCTGCCCTTCGCGGAACAGATCCGGGAGGATCCCGCGGTAGGTGATGGTCACGGCTTTGTTGAAATCGGTGACGACGAATTTGACGTCCAGTGAGTCCGGCGAGCGCTGCAGCGAGCCCTTCTCGACCATGCCGCCGGCGCGGATGCGCGTGTCGTGCGGCGCTTCGCCGTTGGCGATCTGGGTCGGCGTGTAAAACAGGTTGATGTTTTCCTGCAGGGCGCTGAGGGCCAGGCCGACGGCGGCGCCGACCCCGATCAGGATCGCCAGAATGAGGGTCAGACGTTTTTTGCGCAGCGGATTCACTTGCCGTTCTCCCGGCGCAGACGACGCGCCTCTTGTTGCAGATAGCGCTTGCGGGCCGCGATCGGTGCGACCACGTTGAGGATCAGCACCGCCAGACAGATGCCGTAGGCCGACCAGACGTACAGGCCGTGGTGGCCCATGGCGAGGAAGTCGCCGAATGAAGCGAAACTCATCGCGCGGCCTCCAGACTGTTCTGCACTTCTTCTTTGACCCAACTGGCGCGGGCTTCGCGCTTGAGCACTTCAAGGCGCATGCGCAGCAACAGCACGGCGCCGAAGAAGCAGTAGAACCCCAGCACCGTCAGCAGCAGCGGCAGCCACATTTCAGCGGGCATCGCCGGTTTTTCCGTGAGGGTGAAGGTTGCGCCCTGGTGCAGGGTGTTCCACCATTCCACCGAGTACTTGATGATCGGAATGTTGATCACCCCGACAATCGCCAGCACGGCGCAGGCCTTGGCGGCGCTGTCGCGGTTGCTGATGGCGTTGCCCAGCGCAATCACCCCGAAATACAGGAACAGCAAAATCAGCATCGAAGTCAGCCGCGCATCCCAGACCCACCACGAACCCCAGGTCGGCTTGCCCCAGATCGCCCCGGTGACCAGCGCCACGGCGGTCATCCATGCGCCGATCGGCGCCGCGCATTGCAGGGCGACGTCAGCCAGTTTCATCTTCCACACCAGCCCGACCACGCCGCACACCGCCAGCATCACGTAGATCGACTGCGCGAGCATCGCCGCCGGCACGTGGATGTAAATGATGCGAAAGCTGTTGCCCTGCTGATAATCCGGCGGCGCGAAGGCCAGGCCCCAGACCACGCCAATGCTGATCAGCAGCAACGCGGCGACGCTCAGCCACGGCAGAAACCTGCTGCTGATGCCGTAGAACCACTTGGGCGAGCCGAGCTTGTGAAACCAGGTCCAGTTCATACTGTTTCCATCACGGGTGCCGCTCATCGGTGTGAGCAGTCTCAGGGTCTTTGCTGGTTAAATTTTAACCAGACCTCATTATTCGCCGACGCTGATCTTCAGGCCAGCAGCTATTGCAAAAGGTGTCAGGGTGATCGCCAGGGCGGTCAGGCTACCCAGCCACAGCAGATACCCGGTCGCCGGCATGCCTTGCAAGGCGGCCTGCAAGGCGCCACTGCCCAGGATCAACACCGGGATGTACAACGGCAGAATCAGCAGCGCCAGCAACAGGCCGCCGCGTTTCAAACCAACCGTCAGCGCCGCGCCCACCGCGCCGAGCAAACTCAGCACCGGTGTACCCAGCAGCAACGACAACAGCAATACCGGCAGGCAGGCGACCGGCAAACCGAGCATCAGCGCCAACAGAGGCGAGAGCAAGACCAGCGCCAGTCCCGAGAACAGCCAGTGTGCCAGCACCTTGGCCAGCACCAGAAGTGGCAGCGGGTGCGGCGAAAGGACCCACTGTTCCAGGGAGCCATCTTCGAAATCACTGCGAAACAATCCGTCCAGCGACAGCAGGACCGACAACAGCGCGGCCACCCAGACTAACCCCGGGGACAGGTTTTGCAAGACTTGAGTTTCCGGGCCGACGGCCAGCGGGAACAACGCGATGACGATGGCAAAGAAAATCAGCGGATTGGCCAGCTCCGCCGGACGGCGAAACAGCAGGCGGGACTCACGGGCGACCAGCAGGCCGAACACACTCATACTGCCCAGTTCCCCAGATCGATATCGCGATAACCGGCCGGCATCCGGCTCAGCGTGTGGTGCGTGGTCAGCACCACCAGACCGCCGCGCTCGCAGTGTCCGGCCAGGTGTTCTTCAAGCTGCGCCACGCCCTGTTTGTCGAGCGCGGTGAACGGCTCGTCGAGAATCCACAGCGGCGGGCTGTCCAGATACAGCCGCGCCAGCGCCACGCGGCGTTGCTGACCGGCGGACAGGGTGTGGCAGGGAACATCCTCAAAACCGCGCAATCCTACGGCTGCCAGCGCCTGCCAGATCGCCTCGCGCCCGGCCGGCCGATGCAGAGCGCAGAGCCAGGACAGGTTCTCTTCCGGGGTCAGCAGGTCCTTGATCCCGGCGGCGTGGCCGATCCACAGCAGGTTGCGCGCCAGTTCGCTCGGCTGGGCCGTCAAAGGCTGACCGTTGAGCAGCACCTGACCGCTGGTCGGCTGCATCAACCCGGACAACAGGCGCAGCAGACTGGTTTTGCCGCTGCCGTTGGGGCCGCTGATCTGCACCATATCGCCACTGGCCAGTCTCAATTCGAGTTTTTCGAAGAGCAGCCGCAGGTCTCGCTCACAGGCAAGGGCAACGGTTTGCAGGACAGGACTGGTCAAGGGATCACGGGCCTTATACGGTTCAAGTCGGCTCTGGCGCGGCCGTTAAAGAGATGCAGGATAAATGCAATGACGGTGCGAACCAGAGAGCTGGATCAAACAATTGCTATGTTTTCTGAACGAAGCGCAAGACGCGCGGCATTATACATGCCGTGCCTTACTCCCAAGAGCGCAATTTCCTCAGGTTGTGTCCGCGTATGACAGGCGAAATGAACATCCTCCCGCTCCCGCCCACCACCCCGGCGAACACGCGTCCGCTGGCGATGAGCGGTGAGTTGCTCAAGCTGCTGACCCCGGTCGAAGGCTTGATTGGCGCCGGGCAAAGTGCTCAGGCCGAGGTGTTGTCGCTCAAGCAGGCGGATCAGACCTTTCAACTGCTGCTCAAGGTCACCGTCGACGGCGGTCGGCAGACCACCGTGCAAGCCAGCAGCAACCTGCCGCTGCCGACCGGCACCAACCTGGCCGTCACTCAGCCGTCGGCGGGCAATCTGGCGATCACCGTGCAACAGGCGATTGCCAGCAGCGTCGCCGCCCTCACCCGCATCGATACGGCGCAGTTGCCGGTCGGCACGCTGCTGCAAGGCAAGGTGCTGACCTCGCAGACACTGCCGCAAGTGCCGGGGCAGCCGACGGTGTACCGTTCGCTGGTCAGTCTGCTCAACACCGCACAAAGTGGCGCCACACTGGACATCGACAGCCCGACGCCGCTGCGCATCGGCACCCTGCTTTCGGCACTGGTCGAAGACTCGCAAACCCTCAAGTTCGTGCCGCTGAGCAGCCGTCAGGAGCAATTGGCGGTGAGCCAGCAACTGCTCGGCCAGCAGACTCGCCAAGGTTCGCTGGACGGTTTGCTCAATGCTCTGCAAAACCTGCCGAGCGACGACGATCAGACCTCACAGGATCTGCGCGCTGCCGTCACGCGCCTGCTCGCCAACCTGCCGGATGTGCAGCAGATGAGCAGCGCCAAAGGCGTGGCGCTGGCCCTGGCCAACAGCGGCGCCTTCCTCGAAGCCAAATTGCTGACCGGACAGAATCCGGCGCTGGCCCCGGACATGAAAGCCGATCTGCTCAAACTGATCGCACAGCTGTCGCCGGGTGCGCCGGGCAATGCCAGTTTCAACGCGATCATCGCCGCCAACACCCTGGCACAGGCGCTGCCGAGTTTCGTGCGCAACGCCCTCGGCACCCTCGGTCAGGTCAGCGCCAAACCCGTGCCGAGCAGTTTCCCCCTGCCCGACCGTCTGCTGCAAAGCCTCGACGGCGAAGGCGATCTGGAGCATCTGCTGCGTCTCGCGGCGGCGGCCGTGTCGCGCCTGCAAAGCCATCAACTGTCGAGCCTGGAGCAGACCGGGGTCACCGATGACGGCCGTCTGCTCAGCACCTGGCAGCTGGAAATCCCCATGCGCAACCTGCAGGACATCGTGCCGTTGCAGGTCAAGTTCCAGCGCGAAGAAGCGCCGGAAAGAGAAGCGCAACCCAACGAACGCCGTGACGAGCGCGAACCCAGACAGCAGCTGTGGCGCGTCGACCTGGCCTTCGACATGGAGCCGTTGGGGCCGATGCAGATTCAGGCGCAGCTGATTGCCGGCAGCCTGTCGAGCCAGCTCTGGGCCGAACGCCCGTACACCGCCGACCTGATCGAAACCAATCTGTTCGCGCTGCGCCAGCGCCTGCTCGATCGCGGGCTGAACGTCGGCGATCTCGACTGCCACCTCGGCACCCCGCCGCAAGGCAACCAAACCCGCCTCGAACATCGCTGGGTCGACGAAACCGCATGAACGATTCCACTGCTCCACGCCAGGCCATCGCCCTCAAATACGACGGCAACCACGCCCCGACTCTCACCGCCAAGGGCGACGAGGAACTGGCCGAAGAAATCCTGCGGATCGCCCGCGACTGTGAAGTGCCGATCTATGAGAACGCCGAGCTGGTGCGGCTGTTGGCGCGGATGGAACTGGGCGACAGCATCCCCGAGGAGCTGTATCGCACAATCGCCGAGATCATCGCGTTTGCGTGGAATCTGAAGGGGAAATTCCCCGAGGGGCAGGATCCGGATGCGCCGATGGTCGAGAAGGACATCACCGCACGTGGGGATGATTACTAAGCCTTGAAAGCAAAAGATCGCAGCCTGCGGCAGCTCCTACAGGGAAACGCGAATCCCGATGTAGGAGCTGCCGCAGGCTGCGATCTTTTGATCTTCAGCTTCTGTGCAATTTGCGCATCAACTCCGCCTCAGCCTGGGTCAAGCCGCAGGACTGAGTCAGCTCATCAACGCTCGCGCCCATCCCCACCAGTTTCGCCGCCTGGGCGAACGACAGGCTCGACGGGTCGCGCTGTTCCAGCGCGACAATCTTGTCCGGCAACGGACCGACGACCGAACGCAGCTCGTGCAGGGCTTCGCCCATGCGCACGTTGCCGTTCTGATAGTCGTCGACGCGCTTGGCCAGGTCCTTGATGCGCTGATCACGCAGCGCATCGCCCTGAGCCTGTTGCGCCGCGATCACCCGCTGCGCCTTGATGTACGCCAGAAACATCGCCAGCGTGCCTGCCCAGAAGAGGAACAGGACAATGACCGCAACCTCGAGAATCAATCAGATGCTCTCCAGTTCCGACCATTCTTCTTCGCTCATCATCTTGTCCAGCTCGACCAGGATCAGCAACTCGTTGTTCTTGTTGCACACGCCCTGGATGAACTTGGCCGACTCTTCGTTACCGACGTTCGGCGCGGTCTCGATTTCCGACTGACGCAGGTAAACCACTTCAGCCACGCTGTCGACCATGATCCCGACCACTTGCTTGTCGGCTTCGATGATGACGATACGGGTGTTGTCGCTGATCTCGCCGCTGTTCAGGCCGAAGCGCTGACGGGTGTCGATCACGGTAACCACGTTACCGCGCAGGTTGATGATGCCCAGCACGTAGCTTGGCGCACCCGGTACCGGCGCGATTTCGGTGTAACGCAGGACTTCCTGAACGCGCATCACGTTGATGCCGTAGGTTTCGTTGTCCAGCTTGAAGGTCACCCATTGCAGGATCGGATCTTCAGAACCCTTTGCATTCGTCGCCTGACTACTCATACCCTGACCCCTCGAAAAAACCGCACTGGGCGGTGTGTGTTCTGTGTGGAGGCATTGAAAAATGCCTTCGCCTGACTGTTATGTCGGCTGCTATGTCGATTTATGTAGCGGCTTGTGGCCGCCCAAGTGCTTTGCCCCGCCGCTGGCGATCAACTCGGCCAGCGCGGCTACATCAAGTAATGCACACATGTGCTCGATCACCGTGCCGGCGAGCCATGGCCGCTGACCCCGGTGACTTCTCCATTTGATTTCATTCGGGTCCAGTCGCAACGAACGGCTGACCTGATGCACCGCCAGGCCCCATTCGTAACCTTGTACCGAAATCACGTACTGCAGGCCCTGACGGAAGTCATCGCGATAGCGATCCGGCATGACCCAACGCGCGGTGTCCAACACTTTCAGATTGCCGGCCTGGCTCGGCAGAATCCCGAGGAACCATTCCGGCTGACCGAACAGCGGCGTCAACTCGTGGCCGGCCAGCGAATAGATCGAACCGAGGCACACCAGCGGCACCGCCAGCGTCAGCCCGGCAACATCGAACAACAGGCATTCGAAGGCTTCGGCAGCCCAGGCCGGACGGCCATCGGTTTCCACCGGTGGCGGCGTGTTGCTCGGCGGCAAATGCACTTCCACCACTGGCGGCACCCGCGTCTGCTCGACGGGTGCGGGCGCAACCGGCGCCGGTTCGACCACGACCGGTTCCGGCGCGGTTTTCAGCAATTGGGTTTGCAACAGCGGTGCGAGTGTCGACACCGGCGCACGCAGCGGCTCGGCTTCTTCGATCAATGCCACCGGTGCTTTGGCAACGGGCGCCACGGCAGGCGCGGCAACCGGGGCGGCAGGCTTGGCGGCTTTCTGCGCATCACGCGCCTGCTCTTCCAGCACCGCAGCCTGGAACTCGTCCAGCGTCGCAGCACTTTCGACCACCTCGACCGGCGCCTCGACCTGCACTTCCACTGGCGGCAACTCGTCAGGGATTTCCTGCAGCAAGCTGTCCAAATAGGACTGCAACGCCAGTTGCGGACGCGACGTCAGTTTGATCGGCCGATTCATGCTCAGGCCACCTGCGGAACAAGTTGTTGCGCCAGCAGATGCTTGAGCAGCGCGCGATAAGCCAGCACGCCACGGCTCTTGCCATCGAATTGCGAAGGCGTGACCCCGGCCCGGCTGGCGTCGCGCAGACGGGTATCGACCGGGATGTAACCCTGCCAGATCTCTTCGGGGAATTTGTCACGCAGCACGCGCAAGGTGCCCAGCGACGCCTGGGTGCGGCGGTCGAACAGGGTCGGTACGATGCTGAACGGCAGCGCCTGATTGCGCGAGCGGTTGATCATCGCCAGGGTGTTGACCATGCGCTCCAGACCTTTGACGGCCAGGTGCTCGGTCTGCACCGGGATCACCAGTTGCTGGCTCGCGGCCAGGGCGTTGACCATCAGCACGCCGAGCAACGGCGGGCTGTCGATGATTGCGTAGTCGAAGTCCTGCCACAGCTGCGCCAGACTCTTGGCGATCACCAGGCCCAGACCACTCTGCCCCGGCGACTGGCGCTCGAGGGTGGCCAGCGCGGTGCTGGACGGCAACAGGGAAATGCGTTCGTCGCTGGTCGACAGCAGCAACTGGCCGGGCAAGCCTTGTGGCACCGTGCCCTTGTGCAGAAACAGGTCGTAGTTGCTGTGTTCCAGGCTGTCGGGGTCGTAGCCGAAATAGCTGGTCATCGAGCCGTGCGGGTCGAGATCGACCACAACCACGCGCTTGCCCGCCTCCGCCAGCAATCCGGCTAAAGCGATGGAAGATGTGGTTTTACCGACACCACCCTTTTGATTGGCGACTGCCCAGACTCTCATTCGGTTCGTTCCTCCCGGTCGAGATGCTCGACCGAGACATAGCTCAGCGTATTAATGCGGGCGACGGAGAATTGACGGCACTCTCGCGTCCCGGCGTCTTGACCGGGGACGGTGCAGTTTGTGTGCCAGCGCGCTTCAATGCCGCGTCCGGTTGTGCATTGGCGGTACCGGTGCCGGTCAGACTGCGGCGCACATCGAGATTGCGCGACACCACCAGCACCACACGACGGTTTTTCGCCCGGCCTTCGGCAGTGGCGTTGTTGGCCACCGGCTGAAACTCGCCATACCCCACCGAAGCCAGACGGCCAGGATTCACGCCCTGCATCGCCAGCATGCGGACGATGCTCGCCGAACGCGCCGAGGACAGTTCCCAGTTGGTCGGGTATTGCGCGGTGCGGATCGGCTGATCGTCGGTGAAGCCTTCGACGTGGATCGGGTTGTCGAACGGTTTGAGGATCGCCGCGACCTTGTCGATGATGTTGAACGCGATATCACTCGGCATCGCGTCGCCGCTGCCGAACAACAGGCTGGAGTTGAGTTCGATCTCGACCCACAACTCGTTGCCGCGCACGGTCATCTGGTTGGAGCTGATCAAGTCGCCGAACGCGGCACTGATGTCATCGGCAATGCTTTTCAGCGGATCGCTGGCCCCGGCGATACCGGCGTCAACCTGCTCGCTGTCCTTGACCAGCGGCTTGGCCGGGGTCACGGTTTTTGGGCGTTCCTCACCGATCGGAATCGGCTTGAGCGAGCGATCGGAGTCGGTGAAAACCCCGATCAGCGCTTCGGAAATGACTTTGTATTTGCCTTCGTTGATCGACGAGATGGAATACATCACCACGAAGAACGCGAACAACAACGTGATGAAGTCAGCGTACGACACGAGCCAACGCTCGTGATTGACGTGTTCTTCCTGATGTCTGCGACGAGCCATGAGGTTATTCCCTTAATCCATGAAGCCTTGCAGCTTCAACTCGATGGAGCGTGGGTTTTCACCTTCGGCGATCGACAAAATACCTTCCAGCAACATTTCGCGATAACGCGACTGCCGCAACGCGATTGACTTGAGCTTGGCCGCCACCGGCAGCAACACCAGGTTGGCACTGGCCACGCCGTAGATGGTCGCGACGAATGCCACGGCAATGCCGCTGCCCAATTGCGTCGGATCAGCGAGGTTGCCCATCACATGAATCAGGCCCATGACCGCACCGATGATGCCGATGGTCGGCGCGTAGCCGCCCATGCTTTCGAAGACTTTGGCCGCTTCGATGTCGCGGGCTTCCTGGGTGTAGAAATCCACTTCGAGGATGCTGCGGATCGCTTCCGGCTCGGCGCCGTCGACCAGCAGTTGCAGGCCCTTGCGCGAGTAGTTGTCCGGTTCGGCATCGGCCACGCCTTCCAGGCCGAGCAGGCCTTCCTTGCGTGCGGTGAGACTCCAGTTAACCACCCGGTCGATGCCGCCGGCCAGGTCCACGCGCGGTGGAAACAGGATCCAGGCGAGAATCTGCATGGCGCGCTTGAAGGCGCTCATCGGCGATTGCAGCAGCGCGGCACCGATGGTGCCACCGAGCACGATCAGCGCCGCCGGGCCGTTGGCCAGCGCGCCGAGGTGACCGCCTTCAAGGTAGTTGCCGCCGATGATGGCGACGAACGCCATGATGATCCCGATAAGGCTTAGAACATCCATCAGATACACGCCTCGACGATGTGCTTGCCGATGTCGTCCAGGCCGTAGACCGCGTCAGCCAGATCGGCTTTGACGATGGCCATCGGCATGCCGTAGATCACGCAGCTTGCTTCGTCCTGCGCCCATACCGAGCTGCCGCCCTGCTTGAGCAGACGCGCGCCTTCGCGGCCATCGGCGCCCATGCCGGTGAGGACCACCGCCAGAACTTTGTCACCGTAAGACTTGGCTGCAGAACCGAAGGTGATGTCCACGCACGGTTTGTAATTCAGACGCTCGTCGCCCGGGAGGATTTTCACCGCGCCACGGCCGTCGATCATCATCTGCTTGCCACCCGGGGCCAGCAGCGCCAGGCCCGGACGCAGGATGTCGCCATCCTCGGCTTCCTTGACGCTGATGCGGCACAGCTTGTCCAGGCGCTCGGCAAACGCCTTGGTGAACGCCGCCGGCATGTGCTGGATCAGCACGATCGGCGCCGGGAAGTTCGCCGGCAATTGGGTCAGCACCCGTTGCAGGGCAACCGGGCCGCCGGTCGAAGTGCCGATGGCAACCAGTTTGTAGGCTTTGCGTTTCGGTGCCGGCGACGAAGCGCTGGCAGCCGGCGCGCGAGCGGGTGCTGGAGCCGGCGCCGGACGCGTCGGAGCAGCGCTGTGGCCGCTGAAGCTCGATGCCGCCGGTGCTGGCGCAGGCGTCGGTGCCGCGGCCGGAGCCGGTGCACTGTAGGCACTGAAGCGACGATTGCTGCGCGAGATGCTGTGGACCTTCTCGCACAGCAGTTGCTTGACCTTCTCGGGGTTGCGCGAGATGTCTTCGAAATTCTTCGGCAGGAAATCCACCGCACCGGCATCCAGCGCATCCAGGGTGACCCGGGCGCCTTCGTGGGTCAGCGAGGAGAACATCAACACCGGGGTCGGGCAGCGCTGCATGATGTGCCGCACCGCCGTGATGCCATCCATCATCGGCATCTCGTAGTCCATGGTGATCACGTCCGGCTTGAGGGCCAGGGCCTGATCGATCGCCTCTTTACCGTTGGTGGCCGTACCGACCACCTGGATGCTCGGATCCGCTGAAAGAATTTCCGAGACGCGGCGGCGGAAAAAACCCGAATCGTCCACCACCAGGACTTTGACTGCCATAAACACTCCATTAGGTGCAGCGGGACGTCGTCGCCCCGCTGCCCCGGATTCAAATACGCTTCGTCGCGTAACGCTTGAGCATGCTTGGAACATCGAGAATCAGCGCGATGCGGCCGTCACCGGTGATGGTGGCGCCGGACATGCCCGGAGTGCCCTGCAGCATTTTGCCCAATGGCTTGATGACCACTTCTTCCTGGCCGACCAGTTGATCGACGACGAAGCCGATCCGCTGGGTGCCCACCGAAAGGATCACCACATGGCCTTCGCGCTGCTCTTCGTGAGCGGCGGAGCTGACAAGCCAGCGCTTGAGGTATAACAATGGCAGCGCCTTGTCCCGCACGATCACCACTTCCTGACCGTCCACCACGTTGGTGGTCGACAGGTCGAGGTGGAAGATTTCGTTGACGTTGACCAGCGGGAAGGCAAACGCCTGATTGCCGAGCATCACCATCAGGGTCGGCATGATCGCCAGCGTCAGCGCCACCTTGATGACGATCTTCGAGCCCTGGCCCTTGGTCGAGTAGATGTTGATCGAACCGTTGAGCTGGGAAATCTTGGTCTTCACCACGTCCATGCCGACACCGCGGCCGGACACGTCGGAGATCTCGGTCTTGGTCGAGAAACCCGGGGCGAAAATCAGGTTGTAGCACTCGGTATCGCTCAGGCGATCGGCCGCGTCCTTGTCCATCACACCGCGTTTTACCGCGATCGAACGCAGCACGTTCGGGTCCATGCCCTTGCCGTCGTCGGAGATCGACAACAGGATGTGATCGCCTTCCTGCTCGGCGGCCAGTACCACGCGACCGCCACGGGCCTTGCTCGAAGCTTCGCGTTCTTCCGGCGACTCGATACCGTGGTCAACCGCGTTGCGCACCAAGTGGACCAGCGGGTCGGCCAGGGCCTCGACAAGGTTTTTGTCGAGGTCGGTTTCTTCACCCACCAGTTCCAGGTTGATCTCTTTCTTGAGCTGACGCGCGAGGTCGCGAACCAGACGCGGGAAGCGCCCGAAGACCTTCTTGATCGGCTGCATCCGGGTCTTCATCACTGCGGTCTGCAAGTCAGCCGTGACCACGTCGAGGTTCGACACGGCCTTGGACATGGCTTCATCGCCGCTGTTGAGACCCAGGCGCACCAGGCGGTTACGCACCAGCACCAGTTCGCCGACCATGTTCATGATTTCGTCGAGACGCGCGGTATCGACCCGCACGGTGGTCTCGGCTTCGCTCGCCGGTTTTTCCGGTGGCGGCGCCGCGGCAGCGCGGGCCGGGGCTGGTGCAGCCGCGGCAGCCGGTTTTGGCGCTTCGGCTTTCGGTTCAGGCTTGGGTGCTGCCTTCGGCGCAGCAGCCGGAGCGGCGGCGGCCTTGGCGGCAGGCGCAGCCAAGGCCGATGCGGTGCCCGCAGCAGCGGCGCCAACGTCGGTGAACTTGCCTTTGCCGTGCAGCTCGTCGAGCAGCGATTCGAACTCATGATCGCTGATCAGATCGCTGCCGGCAGCGGCGGCCGCCGGTGCGGCAGGCGCAACCGGTGCCGAGGCGATCGCCGACTCCAGCGCTTCCACGGCAAAGTTGCCCTTGCCATGCAACTGATCGAGCAGTGCTTCGAATTCGTCGTCGGTGATGTCCGAGCTATCGCCCGCCGCCGGTGCCGCCGCAGCGGCCGCCGTCGGTGCCACGGCGTCCGGCGCGAACTGGCCTTTGCCGTGCAACTGATCGAGCAAGGACTCGAATTCAGCGTCGGTGATTTCATCGCTGGCGGCCGCATCGGCAACCGGCGCAGATGCCACAGCAATCGGCGCTTCGGCTTCGGCCTTGACGGCGTTCAGCGAATCGAGCAGCTGTTCGAATTCGTTATCGGTGATGTCGCCCGAATCGCTCGAATCGCCTTCGACGACCAGCTCTTCGATCATCTCGGCCACCGGCGAAGCCGGGGCTTCGTCAGCCGATTGCGGTTCGGCCAGACGCGCCAGCGCGGCCAGCAGTTCCGGGGTAGCGGCAGTGATCGGTGCACGTTCACGGACTTCGCTGAACATGCTGTTCACCGCGTCCAGTGCTTCAAGCACCACGTCCATCAGTTCTGCATCAACGCGACGCTCACCCTTGCGCAGGATGTCGAACACGTTTTCGGCGATGTGACAGCACTCCACCAGCTCATTGAGCTGAAGGAAGCCGGCGCCCCCTTTTACAGTGTGGAAACCGCGAAAAATTGCGTTGAGCAGATCTGCGTCATCCGGGCGGCTTTCCAGCTCGACCAGTTGCTCGGACAGTTGCTCAAGAATCTCGCCGGCCTCAACCAGGAAATCCTGAAGGATCTCTTCATCGGCGCCGAAGCTCATTAATGGGGTGCTCCTACAGGTCTAAAAACCTAAACTCAAAATCCAAGGCTGGATAACAAATCGTCCACATCGTCCTGACCGGACACAACGTCTTCTCGTTTATCGGCATGAATCTGCGGACCTTCACCCTGCGAGAGATGTTTTTGTGGATCTTTTTCTGCAAGCATCGCGGCGCGGTCGTGTTCGATGCCCGCAAAGCGGTCCACCTGACTGGCCATGAGGACGAGTTTGAGCAAATTGCTTTCGACTTCGGTGACCAGCTGGGTCACACGCTTGATCACTTGACCGGTGAGGTCCTGATAATCCTGAGCCAGCAGGATGTCGTTCAGATTGCTCGACACCGCACGGTTGTCCGTGCTGCTGCGTGACAGAAAACCGTCGACCCGGCGCGCCAGCTCGCGGAACTCTTCAGCCCCGACCTCGCGACGCATGAAGCGGCCCCAATCGGTGCTCAGCGCCTGGGCTTCTTCAGCCAGGCCATTGACCACCGGCGTGGCGCTTTCCACCAGATCCATGGTGCGGTTGGCCGCGGCTTCGGTCAGCTTGACCACATAGCCCAAGCGTTCGGTGGCGTCGGTGATTTGCGACACTTCCTCGGCCTGCGGCATGTGCGGATCGATCTGGAAATTGACGATCGCACTGTGCAGTTCGCGTGTGAGCTTGCCCACTTCCTGATACAGGCCGCGGTCACGGGTCTGATTGAGCTCATGGATCAGTTGCACAGCGTCGCCGAACCTGCCTTTTTCAAGGCTCTCGACCAGTTCGACCGCGTGTTTTTTCAGGGTCGACTCGAAATCGCCCTGTGAAGATTCGTTATGCTCCATAGCTCCCCCGCGCGTCATCAGCCGATGCGTTCGAAAATCTTCTCGATTTTGTCTTTCAACGCCTGAGCCGTGAAAGGTTTGACCACGTAGCCGTTCACACCAGCCTGAGCGGCCTCGATGATTTGCTCGCGCTTGGCTTCAGCGGTCACCATCAGCACCGGCAGATGCTTGAGTTTTTCATCGGCACGCACGTGGCGCAGCAAGTCGATACCGGTCATGCCCGGCATGTTCCAGTCCGTTACCAGAAAGTCGATGCTGCCGCTGTTGAGCACCGGAATGGCGGTCGTGCCATCGTCGGCCTCGACGGTGTTGGTGAACCCGAGATCGCGCAGCAGGTTCTTGATGATCCGCCGCATCGTTGAGAAGTCATCAACGATGAGGATTTTCATGTCTTTGTTCAATTCGACCTCCAAGCAGTCTTAAACGCGCCCAGCACCTGGACGCGCCACTTCAATCAATCGGCGCAGCACTCGAAGACTGTCTGGAGCACAACAGAGCAAGACCGGTGCCGTTCATCACCGCACCAGCCTCGTTCGCAGTGTCCCCACACTGCCTTCAGCGCGCTCGCCACTCCCCCAAACGCCCCCGCAAACGGGCCGCGCACTGGCTGTGTAACTGGCTGACCCGCGATTCACTGACGCCAAGGACTTCACCGATTTCCTTGAGGTTCAGTTCTTCGTCGTAATACAGCGCCAACACCAGTCGCTCACGCTCCGGCAAATTGGCAATCGCGTCCGCCAGCGCCGCCTGGAAGCGTTCATCTTCCAGATCGCGTGACGGCTCAAGATGAGCACTGGCGCCATCCTCGTGCAGCCCTTCGTGTTCGCCGTCCTGCAACAGGTCGTCGAAACTGAACAGCCGGCTGCCCAGGGTGTCATTCAAAATCCCGTAGTAATCGTCGAGACTCAATTGGAGTTCGGCCGCAACCTCGTGATCTTTAGCGTCACGGCCGGTTTTAGCTTCAATTGCGCGAATTGCGTCGCTGACCATACGGGTGTTGCGGTGAACCGAGCGCGGAGCCCAGTCCCCTTTGCGTACTTCGTCGAGCATCGCGCCGCGGATCCGGATGCCCGCGTACGTTTCGAAACTGGCGCCTTTGCTGGCGTCGTATTTGGTCGAGACTTCGAGCAGGCCGATCATCCCGGCCTGAATCAGGTCTTCAACCTGCACACTCGCCGGCAAGCGCGCCAGCAGGTGATAGGCAATGCGCTTGACCAGTGGCGCGTAACGCTCGATCAACTCGTACTGCGCGTCACGTGCCGACTTCTTGTAGTAGTTCATACCGCTCGCGGTCATAACACAGGCCCTGCCGTTTGCTGCACGAGGCGCTCGACGAAAAACTCCAGATGGCCGCGCGGGTTGGCAGGCAGCGGCCAGGTATCGACCTTCTGCGCGATCGCCTTGAACGCCAGCGCGCACTTGGAACGCGGGAAGGCTTCATAGACCGCACGCTGCTTCTGCACGGCCTTGCGTACGCTTTCGTCGTACGGCACGGCGCCGACGTATTGTAAGGCGACGTCGAGGAAGCGATCCGTGACCTTGGTCAACTTGGCGAACAGGTTACGCCCTTCCTGCGGGCTCTGCGCCATGTTGGCGAGGACGCGGAAGCGGTTCATGCCGTAGTCGCGGTTGAGCAGTTTGATCAGCGCGTAGGCGTCGGTGATCGAGGTCGGCTCGTCGCAGACCACCAGCAACACTTCCTGGGCGGCGCGGACAAAACTGACTACCGAGTCACCAATACCCGCAGCGGTGTCGATCACCAGCACATCGAGGTTGTCGCCGATGTCGCTGAAGGCCTGAATCAGACCGGCATGTTGCGCCGGGCTCAGGTGCACCATGCTCTGGGTGCCGGAAGCGGCCGGCACGATGCGGATCCCGCCGGGCCCCTGCAACAACACGTCGCGCAGCTCACAGCGGCCTTCGATCACATCGGCCAGAGTACGTTTGGGGGTCAGTCCCAGCAGAACGTCAACGTTCGCCAGCCCCAGGTCAGCGTCCAGCAGCATGACCCGACGGCCAAGCTCTGCCAGCGCCAGAGACAAGTTCACTGACACGTTAGTCTTGCCGACGCCACCTTTGCCGCCGGTCACCGCGATCACCTGTACGGGATGCATGCTGCCCATGTTATTTCTTTACCTTGTCTTGCATAGACGGAGGCCACATTACTGGCTGCGCGTTCACAACCGGAACAATGCATGGCAGACCATCGATGTAGGTACAAAAACTGTTCATTACCTCAGCCAACCTGCTTGGTCGGGCTGTGGTAGATATCAGCGAACATGTCAGCCATGGCTTCTTCGCTGGGTTCTTCCTGCATTTGCACGCTGACAGCGCGGCTGACCAACTGATGACGGCGCGGCAGATGCAGATCATCCGGAATCCGTGGGCCGTCGGTCAGGTACGCGACCGGCAATTCATGACTGATCGCCAGGCTCAACACTTCGCCAAGGCTGGCCGTCTCATCCAGTTTAGTCAGGATGCAGCCGGCTAGCCCGCAACGCTTGTAACTGTGATAAGCGGCGGTTAGAACCTGTTTCTGGCTGGTGGTTGCCAGCACCAGATAATTTTTTGAACGGATACCACGCCCGGCCAGACTTTCCAGTTGCATGCGCAGGGCCGGATCACTGGCCTGCAGGCCGGCGGTATCGATCAGCACCACGCGTTTGCGCAGCAGCGGGTCGAGCGCCTGCACCAGCGACTGGCCCGGATCGACGTGGGTCACCGGCACGTTGAGAATCCGCCCCAGCGTCTTCAGCTGTTCCTGCGCACCGATGCGGAAGCTGTCCATGCTCACCAGCGCGACATTCTGCGCGCCGTACTTGAGCACGTAACGCGCAGCGAGTTTGGCCAGGGTGGTGGTCTTGCCCATGCCGGCCGGGCCGACCATGGCAATCACCCCGCCCTCTTCCAGCGGCTCGACTTCCGGTACGGCAATCATCCGCGCCAGATGCGCGAGCAGCATGCGCCAGGCCTGACGCGGTTCTTCGATGTCAGTGATCATCGCCAGCAGGTCGCGCGACAACGGCCCGGACAGACCGATGCGTTGCAGACGGCGATACAGATTGGCTTGGGCCGGACGGCTGCCTTGCAGCTGATTCCAGGCCAGCGTGCCGAGCTGCACTTCCATCAGCTCGCGCAGACTGTTCAATTCGAAACGCATCGAATCCAAAGCACGCGGATCGACACCAGCGGACGCCGGTGCAGGTGCCGGAGCCGGACGTGCCGGGGCGGCATAAGTCGGTTCGCTCAACGGTTCGGCAGCGGTCAGCGGCAGGCCGGCCGTCAACGGCAGCCCGGCAAAGATCTGGCGATTGCTGTTGCCGTCGGCTTCGCCACGCAGGCTCAGCTCGGCCTGAGCGGTCACGATGCGCGACTGGGTCTTGCGCAGCTCGTCCTCGAGTTCCATGTTCGGAACCCGTGGCGCCAGCGCCGACAACTTGTAATCCAGTGCCGCCGTCAGCTCGACACCGCCGGCAATACGGCGGTTGCCAATGATGGCGGCATCAGCGCCCAGCTCATCACGAACCAGCTTCATGGCCTGACGCATATCGGCGGCAAAGAAACGCTTAACTTGCATAAACCACTACCTCAGCCGTTGGGCCCTACTGTCGCAACGATGGTCACTTGCTTGTTGTCCGGTATTTCCTGGTAGGCCAGCACGTGCAGCCCTGGAACTGCGAGGCGACCGAAGCGCGAGAGCATCGCGCGGATCGGGCCTGCTACCAACAGGATCACCGGCTGACCTTGCATTTCCTGACGCTGCGCCGCTTCGATGAGCGAACGCTGCAGCTTCTCGGCCATGCTTGGCTCCAGCAGAACGCCCTCTTCAGAGCCTTGTCCTGCCTTCTGCAGACTATTGAGCAATATTTGTTCCAACCTTGGTTCCAGGGTGATCACGGGCAGCTCGGAGTCAGTGCCTACAATGCTTTGGACGATGGCGCGGGATACGCCGACGCGTACTGCGGCCACCAAGGCGGCGGTATCTTGACTCTTGGCGGCGTTGTTGGCGATAGCCTCGGCAATGCTGCGGATATCGCGCACCGGCACATGTTCGGCCAGCAGCGCCTGCAACACTTTGAGCAACTGCGACAGCGACACCACCCCCGGCACCAGCTCTTCAGCCAGTTTCGGCGAGCTTTTGGCCAGCAATTGCATGAGTTGCTGCACTTCCTCGTGGCCGATCAGCTCGCTGGAGTGCTTGTACAGAATCTGGTTCAAGTGCGTCGCGACCACGGTACTGGCGTCGACCACGGTGTAACCGAGCGATTGCGCCTGCGCACGCTGGCTGACTTCGATCCACACCGCCTCCAGGCCGAAAGCCGGATCTTTGGCGGTAATGCCGTTGAGCGTGCCGTAGACCTGCCCCGGGTTGATCGCCAGTTCGCGATCCGGGTAGATCTCGGCTTCGGCCAGGATCACCCCCATCAGGGTCAGGCGATAAGCGCTCGGCGCCAGATCGAGGTTGTCGCGAATGTGCACGGTGGGCATCAGGAAGCCCAGATCCTGCGAGAGCTTCTTGCGCACGCCCTTGATCCGCGCCAGCAATTGCCCGCCCTGATTGCGATCCACCAACGGGATCAGACGGTAACCGACTTCCAGACCGATCATGTCGATCGGGGTCACGTCATCCCAGCCCAGTTCCTTGGTTTCCATAGCGCGGGCCGGCGACGGCAGCAATTCCTGCTGACGCTGAACCTCTTGCAGCGCCTGCACCTTGGCGACGTTCTGCTTTTTCCAGAACAGGTACGCGCCACCGGCAGCCAGCGCAGCCATGCTCAGGAACGAGAAGTGCGGCATGCCCGGGACAAGGCCCATGACCGCCATCAAACCAGCGGCCACCGCCAGGGCTTTGGGCGAGGCGAACATCTGCCGGTTGATCTGTTTGCCCATGTCTTCCGAACCGGAAGCACGGGTCACCATGATCGCTGCCGCTGTCGATAACAACAGTGATGGCAATTGCGCCACCAAACCGTCACCGATGGTCAGCAAGGCGTACACCTTGCCCGCGTCGGCGAAGGTCATGTTGTGCTGGAAGATACCGACGGCCATACCGCCGATGAGGTTGATGAACAGAATCAGCAGGCCGGCGATGGCGTCACCACGGACGAACTTGCTGGCACCGTCCATCGAACCGTAGAACTCGGCCTCTTGGGCGACTTCCTGACGGCGAGCCTTGGCCTGGTTCTGGTCGATCAGACCGGCGTTGAGGTCGGCGTCGATCGCCATTTGTTTGCCGGGCATCGCATCGAGGGTGAAGCGTGCGCTCACCTCGGAAATCCGCCCGGCACCCTTGGTCACCACGACGAAGTTGATGATCATCAGGATCGCGAAGACCACGATACCGACCACGTAGTTACCGCCGATCACCACTTCACCGAAGGCCTGGATCACCTTGCCGGCAGCGGCGTGGCCGTCCTGACCGTGGAGCATCACCACCCGCGTCGAGGCCACGTTCAACGCCAGCCGCAGCAGCGTCGCCACCAGCAGAATGGTCGGGAACACCGCGAAATCCAGCGGCCGCAGCGCATACACGCAGACCAGCAGGACGACAATCGACAGGGCGATGTTGAAGGTGAAGAACACGTCCAGCAGGAACGGCGGCACCGGCAACATCATCATCGCCAGCATGACCAGCAGCAACAACGGCACGCCCAGATTGCCTCGACTGAGGTCGGCAACATTCGAGCGAGCAGTGTTGAATAACTGAGAGCGATCCACCGGTTTTCCCCGTTCCTTTAAAGCAAACTTTTGACGCCCAAAGCAGGCGCACGGCGGCTACTGCAAGAAGCCTTCCAACTTTTACGCAGGCAAAAAAAGATCGCAGCTTGCGGCGCCTTCCACAGAGAAATACGCTCTCCTGTAGAAGCTGCCGAGACTGCGACCTTTTGATTGAGTCGCCAGGCAAATTCCCGGAAACAGCCGGGCCAGACGGCTCACCCCGCCTTAAGAATCTGCTCGGGTGAAATACGACCGAAATTGAGTTCTTTGCCGTTCATGTATAGCGCATCCCGCCTGATCATCTCCTCGCCCACTGGCACGAGGTCCGCTTGGGCATATCCCAGGATTACGACAGAAGCGGGCGCCCTCCATTCATCCAGAAGACGATTCAGCCCCACCCCTCCCTGAAACGTGTGCCCCCGCATTAAATTGAGCGCCCACTGGAATTGAATAATCGGCAAATCAGCGATCTGGATCTCGCGCTCTGTCGATGGCGGAAAACAGAAATCCTGGCGCGCCGTCACTTGCAATTTACCCTCCACCATAGCGAATTCAGGTTTGCCGTAACGCCGCCACAACACGCCCTCACCCCAGATATCAAGGTAGTTGGCCGCACTGGTAAATACGTCGAATAAAGCCTCTTTGGAGCCGATGTTACCTGCCGAACCTGCGAAATAATTGTAACTGTAGTGATAGGCCAACCCCATCAGCTCTGGCCGGATAGCGTTGACCTCGGATCGGAGATACTCGGGAATGTGGGCATTGGCCATTTGCACGAAATGGGTGAAGTCCAGCGACATTTCAAAAGTGACCGTATAACCGATGGTCGAGCCAACGACCTCATCGTGACGCCTCTCCAGCACGCCCTCAACAAATGCCATCTCCATGTCCCGAAGCTTCTGATAAGCAGGTATATCCTCGTTCATGACTACTTCCTCTGAGTCTTGCGCAAGTAACCGCTCACTGCTGCTCGCACGCATCCGAAGCAGCGACCGCAAAGTGATTGAAGGGAAAATCCCTGCTCATGAAATCGTCATGGAGTGAGGCTGTCTACTGGCAGAAATAACAGGTAGAGAGCCTTTTCCGACCAATGGCAGGCTGCCCATGAACGAAGCTCAGGCAAGCCCCATAGCGGAGTGAAGGCATCAGGAATCGCGCCGCAGATCTGGCAAAACCGGCAGATCATCCTTGAGCGGATCCGGGCGCTTAGCCGCAACCTATCGGGACAATTCGGGCGCCTGGACTGACGCTTTCGCGAGCAGGCTCGCTCCCACAGTGGAAATGCATTCCAAATCCGGGAGTGGAATACATTCCTAATGTGGGAGCGAGCCTGCTTGCGAAGGGGTCAGTGCAGTCAGCGCAAATTGCTCTTTAAACTATGGTGTTTAAAAGACACTTCAAGACACGCCTTCCAGGCTACACATCCTTGCGCCATTGCCTACAGCTACGCCAGAATCCGCCGGCTTGTGCGCTTTGGGGTCGGGTTCTATTGTGGGTCGGTCGCTGACGAATCAGCGATCGGGTTTAGCGACACGGACCATCTCAGTGCATCAGCGTTCGTTGCTTCGTTGCGGGACTCTTCGCCCGCAATTATGTTATGGCGGCTGTATGCGGGAGACCTTTGGGTCTACCGGGGTGCCTGAGACCGGTTCGCTAACCTGCGTACAGCTGCCACCTTCACTTGTTTAGCGACAGGGGAAGAGTGGCTCCATAACTCAGGAGCTTCACAATGATCAAACCAACACCAAATCCACCCGAAACCGACGCCACCTCCCCCTACGAATCCCTCGATTCAAAAAAGCTCCACGAAGCGGCCGATCGTGCCCTCGACCATTACCTCTGCTCCCCCGGCGCCACGCCCATTCAACGTAAAACCCGCTCGATGTACGCCGTAACCGCAGACTTCAAAAACGAGGAACTGCTGGCCGATGCCTGCGAAACACTCGCCTCAGCCAGAACCATCGCCAATGACTTCGCCCATCTCATACCCGCATCGCAGCGCAGGACGCTGCTGGGCATCGCGCAATTGATCATGCTTGGGGAACTGGCGGTGAATCGGGCGCTGGATAATCTGGAGTTGCCGGGCTGAGAAGTCAGACGAGAAACTGTGGCGAGGGAGCTTGCTCCCGCTCGGCTGCGCAGCAGCCGTAAACCCTGAACTCGCGGTATTTCTGAAAGATCGCAGTGACAGGATTTGGGTCTGCTGCGCAGCCCAGCGGGAGCAAGCTCCCTCGCCACAATGATTGCATCAGAAGTCGAAGCTTCATTGGGCCGGGTGGGGAGCTGGCGGTGAATCGTGCGCTGGATAATCTGCAGTTGCCGGGCTGAGAAGTCAGACGAGAAACTGTGGCGAGGGAGCTCGCTCCCGCTCGGCTGCGCAGCAGCCGTAAACCCTGAACTCGCGGTATTTCTGAAAGATCGCAGTGACAGGTTTTAGGGCCGCTGCGCAGCCCAGCGGGAGCAAGCTCCCTCGCCACAATGATTGCATCAGAAGTCGAAGCTTCATTGGGTCAGGTGGGGAGCTGGCGGTGAATCGCGCGCTGAATGATCTGGAATTGCCGGGCCAAGAAGGCACGCAAGAACCTGTGGCGAGGGAGCTTGTCGAATCGTCGCACCGTCCCGCTCGGCTGCGCAGCAGTCGTAAACCCTGCGCTAGCGGTATTCCTGGAAGATCGAAGTCTTAGGTTTTAGGGCCGCTGCGCAGCCCATCGGGGCGGTGCGACGTCTCGCTGAATCCCCTCACCACAATGACTGCGGCAGGAGTCGAAGTTTCATTGGGTCAGGTGGGGAGCTGGCGGTGAATCGGGCGCTGGATGATCCGCAGTAGCCGAACTAAGAGGTCAGGCAAGCCCTGTGGCGAGGGAGCTTGTCGAATCGTCGCATCGTCCCGCTCGGCTGCGCAGCAGTCGTACCTGAGCTCGCGGTATTTCTGAAAGATTGCAGTGACAGGCCTTGGGTCTGCTGCGCAGCCCATCGGGGATAAATCCCCTCACCACACAATGACCGCGGCAGGAGCCAAAATATCATTGGGTCAGGCATAAAAAACCGCCGCTCCGTTTGTTCGGGGCGGCGGTTTTTTTTCATCACAGTGACGTCAGGAATCACGCCGCAAATCGGGCGGAATCGGCAGATCGTCCTTGAGCGGATCCGGGCGTTTGCCCTTGCCGGCGCGGTACTGGCGGATCTGGTAGACGTAGGCCAATACCTGAGCGACCGCGAGGTACAGGCCGCCGGGGATTTCCTGCTCCAGTTCGGTGGAGTAGTAGATCGAGCGCGCCAGCCCCGGCGACTCCAACAGCATGACGTTGTTGGCGACGGCGATTTCGCGGATCTTCAGCGCGAGGAAGTCGCTGCCCTTGGCCAGCAGCACCGGCGCGCCGCCCTTCTCCGAGTCGTACTTGAGCGCGACGGCGTAGTGAGTCGGGTTGGTGATGACCACGTCGGCGTCGGGAATCGCTGCCATCATCCGCCGCTGCGACATCTCGCGCTGGGTCTGGCGGATGCGCTGCTTGACCTCCGGGCGGCCTTCCTGATCCTTGTGCTCGTCGCGCACTTCCTGCTTGGTCATCAGCAGTTTTTTATGGGCTTCCCAGAGCTGCACCGGGACATCGACGGCGGCGATGATGATCAGGCCGCAGGCCAGCCACAATGTGCTCCAGCCGACCAGCGTGACGCTGTGAATGATCGCCATCTCGAGCGGCTCATGAGCGATACGCAACAAATCGTCGACATCGGATGACAACACCACCAGCGCCACAGACAAGGTGATCAGAAACTTCGCCAGCGCCTTGAGCAGTTCGACCACCGCCTTGAACGAAAACATCCGTTTCAGACCCGAGGCCGGGTTCATCCGGCTGAACTTGGGCGCCATGGAGCCGGCCGCAAACAGCCAGCCACCGAGGGAGATCGGCCCGATCAGCGCCGCCAGCAACAGGGTGATCATGATCGGCTGGATTGCCAACAGCGCCATCTGGCCCGACTGCAACAGAAACCTGCCCATGGCCCCTTGATCCATGATCACTTCGCGCGAGAGGGTGAAGTTCAGGCGCATCAGCTCCATCAGGTCTTCGGCCAGCATGCCGCCGAACACCAGCAGCGCACCGGCACCCGCCATCATCACGGCGAGGGTGTTGAGCTCTTTGGAGCGGGCAATCTCACCCTTCTCACGAGAGTCCTTTTTCCGTTTGTCCGTGGGGTCTTCTGTTTTGTCCTGACCGCTTTCGCTCTCAGCCATGACTCAGCGCGCCCGTGCCAGTTCGCGTAACAGCTGCAAGGCCTCGCTGGCCAGCGGCTGATACTGATTGAGGATGTCCGCCAACCCGACCCAGACGATGAACAGGCCCAGCACCAGGGTCAGCGGGAAACCGATGGAGAAGATGTTCAGTTGCGGCGCGGCGCGGGTCATCACGCCGAATGCGATGTTGATCACCAACAGCGCGGTGACCGCCGGCAGCACCAGCAACAACGCGGCCCCCAGCACCCAGCCGAGCTTGCCGGCCAGCTCCCAATACTGCGCCGTCATCAACCCGCCGCCAACCGGCAGCGTGGTGAAACTCTCGGTGAGCACTTCGAAGACCACCAGGTGGCCGTTCATCGACAGGAACAGCAAGGTCACCAGCATGGTGAAGAACTGCCCGATCACCGCCACCGAGACGCCGTTGGCCGGATCGACCATCGAGGCGAAGCCCATGCCCATCTGGATCGCGACAATCTGCCCGGCCACGGCGAACGCCTGAAAAAACAGTTGCAGGGAAAACCCCAGCACCGCACCGACCAGAATCTGCTCGGCAATCAGCAACCAGCCGCTGAGCGCAAGCGGACTGACCTCCGGCATCGGCGGCAACCCCGGGGCAATGCACACGGTAATGGCCACGGCGAAATACAGGCGTATCCGCCGCGACACCAGCGTGGTGCCGAACACCGGCATGACCATCAGCATCGAGGCAACGCGAAACAGTGGCAACATGAACGACGCCACCCAGGTACTGATCTGGGTGTCGGTCAGCTGAAGCAGCGACTGCATGGCTTAGCCGATGACCATCGGAATGTTTTTGTACAGCTGAATGATGTATTCCATGAACGTCTGCACGATCCACGGACCGGCGACGATCAGCGTCACCAGCATCACCAGCAAACGCGGCAGGAAGCTCAGGGTCTGTTCGTTGATCTGCGTCGCCGCCTGAAACATCGCCACCAGCAGGCCGACCAACAGGCTCGGCACCACCAGGATCGCGACCATCAAGGTGGTCAGCCACAGCGCTTCACGAAAGATATCGACCGCGACTTCCGGCGTCATGGCGAGACACCTCCGAAGCTACTGGCCAGGGTGCCGATGATCAGCGCCCAGCCATCCACCAGTACGAACAGCATGATCTTGAACGGCAGCGAAATGATCAGCGGCGAGAGCATCATCATCCCCATCGCCATCAGCACACTGGCCACGACCAGGTCGATGATCAGGAACGGAATGAAGATCATGAAGCCGATCTGGAACGCGGTTTTAAGCTCGGAAGTGACAAACGCCGGCACCAGAATCGTCAGCGGCGCCTGATCCGGGGTGGCGATGTCGGTGCGCTTGGACAGGCGCATGAACAGCTCCAGATCGCTGGTGCGGGTCTGGGCGAGCATGAAGTCCTTGATCGGCACCTGGGCCTTTTCCACCGCTTGCTGCGCGGTGAGTTTTTCCGCCAGGTACGGCTGCAGCGCATCGTTGTTCACCCGATCGAACACCGGGGCCATGATGAACATGGTGAGGAACAGCGCCATGCCGGTGAGGATCTGGTTCGACGGTGTCTGCTGCAGGCCGAGGGCCTGACGCAGGATCGAGAAGACGATGATGATTCGGGTGAAACTGGTCATCAGAATCACGGCCGCCGGAATGAAGCTCAGGGCGGTCATGATCAGCAGGATCTGCAGGCTGACCGAATACTCCTGCGCGCCGTCGGCGTTGGTGCCCAGCGTGATCGCCGGAATCGACAACGGGTCGGCGGCGAATGCCAGCGGCGCGGCCAGCATCAGGGCCAGCGTCAAGACGATGCGTAGCGCACCCATTACTTCTTATCCTTCTGATCCTTGCCGAGAATCTTCAGCAGATGCTGAGCAAATTCCGGGGTCGCTTTTTCGCTGCTGCTCGGCACTGGCACCGGCTCCTTGAGCACGTGCAGCGCGGTGATGGTGCCAGGACTGAGGCCCAACAGAATCTGCTCGTTGCCGACCTGCACCAGCATCAACCGGTCACGCGGGCCGAGCGCGCGGGAGCCGATCAGCTCGATCACCTGGCCCTTACCCGCCGGCCCCGATTGCTGCACCCGGCGCAGCAGCCAGGCGAGGAAGAAGATCAACCCCAGCACGAGCAACAGGCCGAACACCAGTTGTGTCAGTTGTCCGGCCACGCCGCTGTTGACCATCGGCGCGGTGGCAGCAGGCACGGTCGTCGCCGTCGTCGGCTCGGCGGCCAGCACGCTCAATGGCAATGCCAGCAATGCCCAGAGAAACCGTTTCACTCAGCGCAGCTTCTTGATGCGTTCGCTTGGGCTGATCACGTCGGTCAGGCGGATGCCGAACTTCTCGTTGACCACCACCACTTCACCGTGCGCAATCAGCGTGCCGTTGACCAGCACGTCCAGCGGCTCACCGGCCAGACGATCGAGCTCGATCACCGAACCCTGGTTGAGTTGCAGCAGGTTGCGGATGTTGATGTCGGTGCTGCCCACTTCCATCGAGATCGACACCGGGATGTCGAGGATCACGTCCAGGTTCGGACCGTCCAGGGTCACCGGATCGTTGTTCTTCGGCACGCTGCCGAACTCTTCCATCGGCAGACGGTTGGAGCTTGCAGCGCCAGCATCGGCGGCCAGCAGTGCGTCGATGTCAGCCTGGCTGCCATCACCGGTCTCTTCCAGGGCCGCAGCCCATTCGTCGGCCAGTGCCTGATCGTCCTGAGCGTTCATTTCGTCGTTCATCATGTGTCCTCGGCGGGCAACAATTCAGTTAAATGCGTGGGGGTGAGAGCGACGCTTCAGCGCCGCTCGATCGGCTCGATCACCTGCAACGCGAGGTTGCCTTTGTGCGAGCCCATCTTGACCTTGAAGGCCGGTACGCCGTTGGCGCGCATGATCATGTCTTCCGGCATTTCGACCGGGATCACATCCCCCGGCTGCATGTGCAGGATGTCGCGCAGCTTCAACTGGCGGCGGGCCACGGTGGCGCCGATCGGTACGTCGACATCGAGCACGTCCTGACGCAGGGCGTTGACCCAGCGCTCGTCCTGATCGTCGAGGTCCGACTGGAAACCGGCGTCGAGCATTTCGCGCACCGGCTCGATCATCGAGTACGGCATGGTCACGTGCAAGTCACCGCCACCGCCATCGAGTTCGATGTGGAAGGTGGAGACCACGATCGCTTCGCTCGGGCCGACGATGTTGGCCATGGCCGGGTTCACTTCCGAGTTGATGTACTCGAAATTGACTTCCATGATCGCCTGCCAGGCTTCCTTCAGATCGACGAACGCCTGCTCCAGCACCATGCGCACCACACGCAGTTCGGTCGGGGTGAATTCACGCCCTTCGATCTTGGCGTGACGACCGTCGCCGCCGAAGAAGTTGTCCACCAGTTTGAACACCAGTTTGGCGTCGAGGATGAACAGCGCGGTGCCGCGCAACGGTTTGATCTTGACCAGGTTGAGGCTGGTCGGCACGGACAGCGAGTGCACGTATTCGCCGAACTTCATCACCTGCACGCCACCGACGGCAACGTCCGCCGAGCGGCGCAGCATGTTGAACATGCTGATGCGGGTATAACGGGCAAAACGCTCGTTGATCATTTCCAGAGTCGGCATGCGTCCACGGACGATGCGATCCTGGCTGGTCAGGTCGTAGCTTTTGACACTGCCGGGTTCGGCAGCGTTATCGGTCTGTACCAGACCATCGTCGACGCCATGCAACAGCGCGTCGATTTCATCCTGGGACAGCAGATCCTGCACGGCCATGTCGTGTTCCTACTGCAGTACGAAATTAGTGAAAAGCAACTGTTCGATCACCACTTTGCCCAGCTCTTTCTGCGCCACTTCCTGGACGCTGGCGGTAGCCTTCTGGCGCAACATCTCCTGGCCGACCGGGGTCGCCAGAGTGGCGAAATCCTGACCGGAGAAGAGCATCACCAGGTTGTTGCGGATCACCGGCATGTGCACTTTGAGCGCCTCCAGATCGGCCTGGTTACGCGCCAGCATGGTGATGCTCACCTGCATGTAGCGCTGACGGCCGTTCTGGTTGTAGTTGGCGACAAACGCCGGCGCCATCGGCTCGAAAATCGCCGGTTGCTTGCCGACCGGAGTGGCCTCGGCCGCTGCGGCAGGCTTGCTCTGAGCGCTGTGCATGAAGTACCAGGTCGCGCCCACGGACACACCGATCGCCAGCAGCAGAGCCACCACGATCAGGATGATCATCTTGAGTTTGCCTTTGGTCGCGGGGTCTTTTACAGCTGCTGCTTCGCTCTTCGCCATGCCAATAATCCGTCACTAATCGGGTTTTCACAGTCGCACGGCAAGGCAAGAGCAAGTGTTATGCCAGAAGTGTCGGAGCTTTGGAGGAGTGGGAGTATGAATCGATGCAAGCCCTGTGGGAGCTGGCTTGCCAGCGATAGCGATTTGTCTGACACATTGGTTTTGAATGTGCCGCCGCCATCGCTGGCAAGCCAGCTCCCACAGGTTTTTGGGGATACTTTGAATCAGGCGTAATAGTCGACGGCGCTGCTGCCAATGACACTGGTGGTTTGCGCAGCAGCTTCCGCCACTGCCGCTGGCGTCAGCTCTTCCTCCGCCGAATCCAGACGACCGCCAGCAGCGCTGGTGCGGCCGCTCTGGCCCTGCTGCGCCTGTTCCTGACCCTGCTGACCCTGCCAGCCACGGCTCTGGTCGGAGACATTGACGTCGACCTGGCCCATGCCCTGCTGGGTGAACATGTCACGCAAGCGATGCATCTGACCGTCGAGGGCTTCACGCACGCTTGGATGCGCGCTCATGAAGGTCACCTGGGTCTGCTGGTCCGGCACCATGTTCACCCGGATATCCAGACGCCCGAGTTCTGCCGGCTGCAATTGAATATCCGCCGCCTTCAGGTTGGCGCTGGACAGGTACATTACGCGGTTGACGATTTCTTCGGTCCAGCCGCTCTGATGCATGGCGATCGGTTGGTTCACCGGCACCGCGTTCGCGGTTTTCGGGGTGGCCGCCTGCGTCAGCGCTGCCAGACGGTTGGCGAAATCATCGACCCGGGTGTCGCTGGTAGCAGCCTTCAGATCTTTCAGGCCATCGTCGATCAACCCGCTGAAGGCCTTTTCGCCATTCTGACTGGTGCTGTCCTTGTCGGCCTGCACGTCGAGCATGCTGGCCATGCCGGCGGCGAAGTTCTGCGCCGCAGTCAATTCACCGTCGGCCTGGGTCTGGGCCGGCGTAGCTTTGGCTTGTGTCTGGCTGCTGGCGGAAATGTGTCCGCCCTGCTCCATCGCCATGCGCACCGCCGGCAGCGAGTCAAGCGGATCGGCCGCCGGGTCGAAAGCGCTGTCGGTCGATGCCGCCGGATCTTTGACCACGGCTGGCGCGACGGTCGCGGCCACGACCGGTGTTTCAGCCTTGACCGGCTCCGGTGTTGCAGCGACTGGCGCTGCCACCACTGGCGCGGTCACCAGCGGTTGCACGGTTTGCGCCAGTGCCGGATCCAGCGCCGGATCCACCGCAGGGATGTCCGCCACTGGCGTCTGCGCGCTGTCCGCGGCAGCATCGGCGGCGGCCTTGTCAGCGGCTGCCTGATCATCGGAGGTCGTCGGTGCAGTCTTGTCGGCAGGCAAGGCGTTGCCGCTATCGGCAACGGTCTGTTGCGTGGCGGCAGATTTATCCTTGCTGAAATCCTTCTTGTCGCTGTTGTCGGCCACCTTGTCACGCGCCGGTTTCAACGAGGTATCCGCAGTGGCGAGGGTCTTTTTCGAGCCTTGATCAGCGTACACCTGAGCGAAGCTTGAGGCCTTGTCCCCGGTGTCTGCGGCCATGACCGGCGCTTTCGCGGCGGCAGCTTGCGCCTTGGCCTGGGCGGCAGATTGAAGAAGAACATTGGGGGTCGCAGGCATGACACGGTCTCCGCTGCACTGGGATCGTAGGTACAGTTGACCGGGATTATTGCAAGTGTCGGGCCAGTTTTGTCCGGCGCTTGCGAAAAGCGTCGGACGGCAGGATTCAATGCGTCAGGGCGTGCTGGCGTTCGTCTTCGTAGATCGGGCGGACATCGGCGAATTCGCTGCTGATATCGGCCACCAGTTTGACGATTTCCGCAGGGCTTTTGCCTTTGGCATCCGCCTCCAGCTCCTGACAGAGCGTCGCCAGTCGCACGGCGCCCATGTTGCTGGCGCTGCCCTTGAAACTATGGGCGACCTCGGCCAACACCTTGGCGTCTGCGGTCTTTTGCAATTGATGCAAGCGACTTTCAGAATCGGTCAGGAAGGTATCCAGCAAATCCGGATAGCTGTCTTCCATCACTTCGCGCAACGCATCGAGTACTTCGCGATCCACATGTTGGTCAGTCACTTGTTCACTCCTTGATCAAGAATCGGCGGATTATGCCTTAACCTCCCAGAAAAACTCTACGCAAGCACTGCGACCTTCGTCCGACCAACTGGCGTTATGCCCCAATTGCCGGATCAAACTGACGCCGCGCCCCGACAAACGGACATCGTCCAGCGGCCGCTCCATCACCCTCGCCACGTCAAAACCCTTGCCGCTGTCTTCGACGCGAATGACCAGGCAGCCTCCGGCACCTTGCGGCTTCACTTGCAGATGCACGCGCACGTAACCGTCCTGCAAGGCCTCGAGGCGCGCATTACGCTGCTGGTAATAGCTGGCAAACCCGGCGGCATCGCGCTTGAGGCTGGAATCGAGACCCAGCACGCCATGTTCCAGCGCATTGGAATACAACTCGGCGAGCACGCTGTAGATCGCCCCGCCCTGGGTGCGCAAACCGTGTACTTCCTGCAACAACTGCAGCAGATACGGCAAGGGATTGAAACGTTTTAGCGTAGCCCCGCGAAACTCGAAGCTTACCGACCAGTCCAGCGGGCACGATTGGCCACTGTCGGAATATACCGGCGTCGACGGCACTACCTGCGTTGCTTCCAGCAGGCTGATCTCGACCATGCTCACATCGTCGCGGGGCTCGCCGCGAAAGGCGTGCAAGGCCTGCTCGATCTCGGCGAACAGATTGTCCGGCTCACGATTGGCGGCAAACAGTTGCTGCAAACGCTCGACACCAAACAACCGGTCCTCGGCGTCAGTGGTGTCGATCACCCCGTCTGACAACAGGAACACCCGGTCGCCCACAGCCATGGTCTGTACTTCGGTTCGATCATCAAACGCTTGCGGACTGAGCACCCCCAGCGGTAAATGGCGCGCCGCCAGCGGCACGCGTTCGCCGGTGGCGATCCGGTGCAGATAACCGTCAGGCATGCCGCCGTTCCACACCTCTACCGAACGCCGCTGAAAACTCAGACTGAGCATGGTCGCGCAGCAGAACATGTCCACCGGCAGGATGCGCTTGAGCTTGGCGTTCATCTCGCGCAGGGTTTCGGCCAGACCGTAGCCCTTGGCGGTCATGCCGTAAAACACTTCGGCCAGCGGCATTGCTCCCACCGCCGCCGGCAAGCCGTGACCGGTGAAATCACCCAGCAGCACATGCATGTCGCCGGCCGGGGTATAGGCCGCCAGCAGCAGATCGCCGTTGAACAGCGCATAGGGTGATTGCAGGTAGCGAATATTCGGCGCGCTCAGGCAACCCGAATGCGCGACCTTGTCGAACACCGCTTTGGCCACGCGCTGTTCATTAAGCAGGTAATCGTGATGCTTGGCGATCAGGTCACGCTGCTGCAGGACCGTGGCCTGCAAGCGGCGCAAGCGATCCATCGCCTTGATTTTGGCGGCGAGGATCACCTGGTTGTAGGGCTTCGCCAGAAAGTCGTCGCCACCCGCCTCCAGACAACGGGCAAGCGCTTCACTTTCGGTCAGCGAAGTCAGGAAGATGATCGGCACCAGGGTCTCCCCCGCCAGCGCCTTGATCTGCCGCGCCGCTTCGAAGCCGTCCATCACCGGCATCATCGCGTCCATCAGCACCAGATGCGGTGGCTGACGCCGAAATACCTCCAGTGCTTCGGCGCCATTGGCGGCGGTCAGCACTTCATGGCCCTGGCGGCGGACGATGGTCGACAGCAGCAGACGGTCGGCGGCGCTGTCTTCGGCGATCAGGATGGTCAGCGGCTCTTGCGCCTGCATGGCCGTCAACTGATGTCGAACAGTTTGTCGAAGTTGGAGATGGCGAGGATCTTGCGCACGTCGGAGTTGCTGTTGATCACCCGCACGTCCGAGTCGTCGCCGCCGGCGTGATCGCGCAGCAGGAGCAGCATGCCCAGCGCGGAGCTGTCGAGGTAGGTGGCATCTTTCAGATCAACCACGATGGAGTCAGGTTTTCTGTTAAGCCGCTCATAGGACTCGCGAAATTCCTGATGGCGCCCAAAATCGAACCGCCCCCTGACCGAAATCGTCAGTTTTTGACCATCCGGAGAGACTTCTGTAACGACTGACATTGACTGGCTTCCTTGTCATTGACGAACGTGTACAAGGTTTAGCACCTGGACAGGGTTGGGGCAAGGTGCAGAGCAAAGTCAAAAGATCGCAGCGTGCCGCAGCTCCTGCAGGATCGGTGTAGGAGCTGCCGAAGGCTGCGATCTTTTGATCTGGTTTTAAAAAGGATCGTGCCGCGGCAAGCGCTGCGACAACTCGTCCAGCAGCTTCTGCTCGCGCTTGTCTTCGAGGCGTTGCGCCTCTTCGCGGTAGCGCTGCACCAGTTTGCGCAAACCTTCGACCTTGGCGAATGCTTGCTGCCAGGCGTCGCGCGCCTTGATCAGGTTGTTCTGGTGCCAGACCAGGCTTTGCCGCTGCTGGTCGATCGCGGTGTCCAGTTGCGCCAGAAAGCCGTGATAACCCAGCAGCCACTGCCCGGAAACCCCGTCGCTGCCGCGCACGATCCACTGTTCCTGATAATCCAGACGAAAGGCGTCGAGGTCGGCGAGTTTGCTTTCGGCCACTTTGACCTGACCCTGAAAATAACCCAGGCGCTGCACGGCGGTTTTCTCGGCCTGTTCGGCCATTTCCACCACCGGTGCCAGACGCGCAGCTCGGCTCACGGCCATGGCCGGTTACCCGCCCGCCGCAGGCGCGAACAGGGTTTCGAGGTAAGCCTGGCTCTCGCCCATGTTGATCTTGTCGTTCAGGCCCTGTCGCTGGTAGCGGGTCAGTTGCGGTTGCAGCGAGATCGCCAGATCGGTCTCGCGGTCGCCACCGGCGACGTAAGCGCCGACACTGATCAGGTCGCGGCTCTGCTGATAGCGCGACCACAGCTGCTTGAAGTACTGCGCGCGCTGCATGTGTTCCGCCGAGACCACGGCCGGCATCACCCGGCTGATCGACGCTTCGATGTCGATGGCCGGGTAGTGACCTTCCTCGGCCAGACGCCGGGACAACACGATGTGGCCGTCGAGCACGCCCCGCGCCGAGTCGGCAATCGGGTCCTGCTGGTCATCGCCTTCGGACAACACGGTGTAGAACGCGGTGATCGAACCCCCGCCCTTCTCCGCATTACCGGCGCGCTCCACCAGTTTCGGCAGTTTGGCGAACACCGAGGGCGGATAACCCTTGGTCGCTGGCGGCTCACCGATAGCCAAGGCGATTTCCCGCTGGGCCTGGGCGAAACGGGTCAGCGAATCCATCAGCAACAGGACGTTCTTGCCCTTGTCGCGGAAATACTCGGCGATCCGCGTGCAGTACATCGCCGCGCGCAGACGCATCAGCGGCGCATCGTCCGCCGGCGAGGCGACGACCACCGAACGCTTGAGGCCTTCTTCACCGAGGATGTGCTCGATGAACTCTTTAACTTCTCGACCCCGCTCACCGATCAGACCGACGACGATAATGTCGGCCTCGGTGAAGCGGGTCATCATGCCCAGCAGCACCGACTTACCGACACCGGTACCGGCGAACAGACCCAGACGCTGACCGCGCCCGACCGTCAGCAAACCGTTGATGCAACGGATGCCGACGTCCAGCGGTTCGTGGATCGGGTCGCGGTTGAGCGGGTTGATGGTCGGGCCGTCCATTGGTACCCAGTCTTCAGCCTTCATCCCGCCCTTGCCGTCCAGCGCGCGTCCGGCCCCATCGAGTACGCGACCGAGCATGCTCATGCCCATCGGCAAGCGACCGGTTTCCGCCAACGGCACCACACGGGCGCCCGGGGCGATACCGGCGACGCTGCCGACCGGCATCAGAAACACTTTGCTGCCGGAAAAACCCATGACTTCCGCTTCCACCTGAGACGGGTGATAGCTGTCGTCATTGATCACCAGGCAGCGCGTGCCCATGGCGGCGCGCAGGCCTTCGGCTTCGAGGGTGAGGCCGACCATGCGCAGCAGGCGGCCTTCGAGAATCGGCGCGCCGGCGATTTCAGTGGCGTCGGCATAGGTGCTGAGGCGCTTGGCGAAACTGGTGCGTTCAAGGCGCATCGGGGGTGTCCGCGAGTGGCTCTTCAGGGGCAGCCGCCGCTTGGCTTTCTTCAGGAATGTCCAGGCTCAGATCCGGCGCCGCCGGGTGCAGGGCCTGTTCATGCAACTGGTCGAACAGTTTGGCCATGACCTGGGTCACGCGGGTCTCGATGCTGGCGTCGATGCGGCTGTGCTCGGTTTCAACCCGGCACCCGCCCGGCAGCAACGTGTCGTCTTCGACGATGCGCCAGGTTTCTTCATGGCGCTCGCGCAAGGCCTTGGCCTGCTCGAAGTCCTGCGGATTGACGTACAGACGCACGTTGTCCACGCCCAACGGCAACAGCTTGAGCGCGTCGCGCATGACGTGTTCGATCTGACTGGAGTCGATCGCCAGTTCGCGCTTGATTACCTGTCTGGTGATGTGTTGCACGAGGTCGACCAGCGACTTTTCGATCTGCGTGTCTTGCTCGGCAATCGGCTCGAACAGGTGGGTCATCAGTTGCTCGAGGCTGGCGAGTTTCGCCGCCAGCGCCACTTCGGCTTCCTGACGCACCTTCAGCGTGGCGCTGTGAAACCCTTCTTTCTCGCCGATGCCGAAGCCCTCGTTGTAAGCCTCCTGACGGATGCTTTCGAGTTCTTCCAGAGTCAGTGGCTGGACTTCTTCCAGCGGCACTTCTTCCATTTCCGGCGGTTCGGGCTCCGGTTCCGGCTCGGGTTCCGGTTTCGGCGGATCGAAGCTGGGCAGCGCCCAGGATTCAAAACCACGGACATCGCGGGCGCGGATCAGATCCGTCACTGACTCGTCATGCTTATCCATGGGCTTAGATCATTTCCTCGCCGCCCTTGCCACCGAGCACGATCTCGCCGGCCTCGGCCATGCGACGGGCAATGGTGAGGATTTCCTTCTGCGCGGTTTCCACGTCGCTGACGCGCACCGGGCCTTTGGCCTCGAGGTCGTCGCGCAACAGCTCGGCCGCACGCTTGGACATGTTCTTGAAGATCTTCTCCTTGACGCCTTCGTCCGAACCCTTGAGGGCCAGCACCAGCACGTCGGAAGAGACTTCGCGCAACAGCGCCTGAATGCCACGGTCGTCGACGTCGGCCAGGTTGTTGAACACGAACATGAGGTCTTCGATCTGACCGGACAGGTCTTCGTCGACTTCGCGGATCGAGTCCATGAGCTGGCCTTCGATCGAGCTGTCGAGGAAGTTCATGATGTCCGCCGCCCGCTTGATGCCACCCAGGGTGGTGCGCGAGGCATTCGAGTTGCCGGAGAACTGCTTCTCGAGAATCTGGTTCAGTTCTTTCAGCGCAGCCGGTTGCACGGTGTTCAACGACGACACGCGCAGGATGATGTCCAGACGCACCTTGTGGTCGAAGTTGCCGAGCACTTCACCGGCCTGATCCGGATCGAGGTAAGCCACCACGATCGCCTGGATCTGCGGGTGTTCGTAGCGGATCACGTCGGCAACCGCGCGCGGTTCCATCCACTTCAGGCTGTCGAGGCCGCTGGTGTTGCCACCGAGCAGGATGCGGTCGATCAGGCCGTTGGCCTTGTCTTCACCCAGCGCCTGGGTGAGCATTTTGCGCACGTAGTCGTCGGAGCCGACGCCGAGGCTGGTCTGGTCGCCGACGATGTCGACGAACTCGCTCATGACCTGCTCGACCTGCTCGCGATGGACGTTGCCCATCTGGGCCATGGCCACACCGACCCGCTGAACCTCTTTGGGGCCCATGTGGCGCAGCACTTGCGCGGCATCGGTCGAACCCAGGGACAGCAGCAGAATCGCGGCTTTGTCGACCTTGTTCAGTTTGACGGTTGCGGCTCGGTTATCACTCATCTGCGTTAATCCACTCTTTCACGACCTGAGCCACGCGACCCGGATCCTCGGCCACCAAACTCTTGATTGCATTCAGTTGTGCGTCGTAACCCTCGCTCGGGCTAGGCAACAGAATGCTCTGCGGACCACCGAGGCTCACGCGGTCGTTGGCCAGGTCGCCGTCCAGGCCGCCCATGCCACCGAGTTCCACGTCGCTGCCCAGACCGGCCAGCTCCTTGCCTTTGCCGCCGCCGGTGATGTTGTTCAACACCGGACGCAGCACACCAAACACCAGCACCAGGATGAACAGCACACCCAGCACTTGTTTGACGATGTCCCAGAACCATGGCTGGGAGTAGAACGGAATATCGGCGACCACTTCACCGCGCTCGGCGGAGAATGGCATGTTGATCACGCTGACGCTGTCGCCACGGCTGGCATCGAAGCCGACCGCGTCCTGCACCAGACGGGTGAAGCGCGCCAATTCGTCGGCGCTCCACGGCGCGCGGGTGGTTTCACCGTTGGCCGCATTGACCTTGACCTGATCGTCGACCACCACCGACACCGACAGACGATTCAGGCGACCCTGCTGCTGTTTGGTGTGGCTGATGGAACGGTCGAGCTCGAAGTTCTTGGTGGATTGTTGACGCTTGTCCGCCGGATACGGCGCGAGCATCGGCTGGCCGGTGGCCGGGTCCATGATCTGCTGACCGTTGGCATCCACCAGTGGCTGACCGGGTTGAATCATCCCGGTAGAAGCTTGCGCACCACCGGTGGTCTGCGGGGCCGAAGCCGGCGCTGGCGGCTGGTTGCTCAGGGCACCCGGTACACCTTGCGGGCCATTGCTGGCGGTGCGTTGTTCGTTGACCGACTGCTCGCTGCGCAACGCCGGTTGGTCCGGGTTGAACTGCTCGGCGGTCGATTCGACGGCACTGAAATCGATGTCGGCCGAGACTTCAGCCTTGTAGCGATCGTTGCCCAGTACCGGCTGCAGAATGTTGTGTACGCGCTGGGTGAGCATGCTCTCCATGCGGCGGCTGTAATCGAACTGCTTGCCGGCCATGGTCATTTCGGAGTTTTCCGCCTGATCGGAGAGCAGATTGCCCTTCTGGTCGACGACGGTGATCTGCGATTTGCTCAGCTCGGGAACGGAGGTCGCCACCAGGTTGATGATCGCCACCACCTGACCCGGCTCCAGCGAACGCCCGGAGTACAGTTCGACCAGCACCGAAGCGCTTGGCTTGCGTTCATCACGCACGAACACCGAGCTCTTCGGAATCGCCAGGTGCACGCGGGCGCCCTTGACGTTGTTCAGGCTGGAGATGGTGCGCGCCAGTTCGCCTTCAAGGCCGCGACGGTAACGGGTCGCTTCCATGAACTGGCTGGTGCCCAGACCCTGTTCCTTGTCGAGGATTTCGAAACCGATGTTGCCGTCGCTGGGAGTGACACCAGCGGCCGCGAGTTTCATCCGCGCACGGGACAGGTCGTCGGCCTTGACCAGCAAGGCGCCGGAGTTCGGCTCGACGGTGTAAGGGATGTCGGCGGAGGCCAGGGTGTCCATGACCTGCTTGGCGTCCATGCCGGCAAGGCTGCCGTACAACGGACGGTAATCCGGCTGCTGCGACCACAGCACCACGGCAAAGCCAATCGCCACGCTCGCAGCCAGGCCGACCAACAGGCCCACCTGACGCAGCATGGTCATCTCGGAGAGGTTTTCCAGGAAGGACAGGCCGAACAGCGGCGGTTTGCCGTCTATCGGGGTGGCCTTGGCCGGAACGTTATCGGCGACTGCTTCTGCCATGACTCAATCTCGTCCTTAAACCGGCATCTGCATGATGTCTTGATAAGCCTGAACCAGCTTGTTGCGCACCTGGGTCAGAGCCTGGAACGACACGCTGGCTTTCTGCGAGGCGATCATCACGTCCGTCAGATCGACGCCGCTCTTGCCGATTTCAAATGCGTTGGCCAACTGAGTTGACGCCTGCTGGGTATCGCTGACTTTGTTGATGGCCTGACCGAGCATGTCGGAAAAGCTGCTGCCTGCCAGTTCAGGGACGGCGGCAGTCGATTTCGGCGTGGCCATGGCGTCCATTTTCATGGCCTTCATGTCCATCATCAACCGATTGAATTCAATACCTTGGCTCATGGTCTACTCTCTTGGGCGGCCCGCAATTTTTTGACACTCACTCGGCGGGTACACAGGTATTAGCAACAACGGTGCCAGCTCCGCGGACTTATTTTATAAAAGCCCGTCCAGGCACCGTGAAATCACTGTGGGAGCGAGCTTGCTCGCGAAGAGGGAGAATCAGTCGACATTTTCGCAACTGCCCCACCGCTTTCGCGAGCAAGCTCGCTCCCACAATTGACTGCGACAACTTTCAGGTAGCGAACAGATACCCTTCGACGTCCATCCCGGCATCACGCATCTGCGCCAGTTTGTAGCGCAGGGTACGCGGGCTGATACCGAGTTTTTCCGCGGCTTCCTTGCGTCGGCCACGCTCGGTGCGCAGGGTGTCGATGATCATCTGGAACTCCCGACGCCGCAGGTCATCGCCCAGTGCACCGGCGGATTCGGCCTCGACTTCAATCTCGCGCACCTGCGGTTGCAGCGGCGCGACGGCCGGCGCTGCGCTAAACGTCACCGCGCCGGTCAGACAGAAATCCTGCGGCTGGATCAAACCGCCCTGCTGCAGAATCAGCGCCCGTTGAATCGCGTTATCCAGCTCACGCACATTGCCCGGCCATGGGTAATGGGTCAGGCACGCTTGGGCGTCTGGCGAAAGTTTCGCCGCCGCATGCTTCATTTTATTGACGTGTTTGTTCAGCAACCGCTCGGCCAGCGGCAAGATATCGGCAGTGCGCTCGCGAAGTGGACGCCAGGCCAGGGGAAAAACCGACAGACGGTAAAAAAGGTCTTCACGGAAACGCCCCGCTGCCACTTCGCCGGCCAGATCACGGTTGGTGGTCGCGACTACGCGAATATCCAGGGTGATCGGCTTGCGCGCACCGACGCGCTCGACTTCACGCTCCTGCAGCACCCGCAGCAACTTGGCTTGCAGGCCCAGGGGCATTTCGGAAATTTCGTCGAGCAGAATGGTGCCGCCATCGGCCTGTTCGAACTTGCCGGCCTGCGCCGCGATGGCGCCGGTGAACGAGCCTTTCTCGTGGCCGAACAGCGTGGCCTCGAGCATGTTGTCGGGAATCGCCGCGCAGTTGATCGCGATGAACGGCTGATTGGCACGATGGGAATGCTGGTGGATGTAACGCGCCAACACTTCCTTGCCGGTGCCGGACTCCCCGGAGATCAGCACCGTGGAATCACTGCGTGCCACCCGCGCCGCCAGTTCGAGCAACTGCGCACTAGCCGGCTCGACCGCCACCGGACCTTCGCAATCTGTAATGCTGATGCTGCCCAAGGCATGCCGCGAAACGAGGTCCAGCAGCGCTTTGGGCTCAAATGGCTTGACCAGGTAATCCGCCGCACCCTGGCGCATCGCATCCACCGCACGCTCGACCGCGCCGTGCGCAGTCATCAGCAGCACCGGCAATTGCGGCTGCCGCGCACGCAGCAAACCGAGCAGTTGATGGCCGTCCATGCCAGGCATGTTGACGTCGCTGACCACCAGACTGAACGCTTCGCGCTCGACCGCCTGCAGCGCCTCTTCGGCACTGCCGACTGCATGGTAGTCGTGGCCCGCCAGCAACAGCGTATCGGCCAGCGCTTCGCGCAACGAGCGGTCATCCTCGACCAGCAAAACCTTGATGCCCATGACGTTTACTCAGCTCCCTGTACAGCGGAAAACAGCGGCAGGATCACCTGCGCGCACGTGCCACGCCCGACACGCGAACGCAGCTGCAATTCTCCCTGATGTGCTCGCGCCACAGCCTTGACCACGGTCAGGCCAAGCCCGGTGCCGGTTACTTTGGTAGTAAAAAATGGCTCACCGAGACGCTCCAGCACCAGCGGATCAATGCCGCTGCCACTGTCGCTGACGCACAGGCGCAGACTGTTGTCGCGGGTGTAGCAATGCACCTTCAGGCGCACATTGCCGTCGCTGGCCTGAATTGCGTTTTCGATCAGATTGAGAATCGCCCCGACCAGGGTGTCGCGGTTGCACAGCAATTCGCCGACATGACTGTCGCACTGCCAGCGAATGGGCAAATCCTGCACATGGGTCAGCGCCGCCGCTTGCAGCGACTGCATCAACGCATTCGGGGTGACCCGATCGGTCAGCGGCAGCTCGCCACGGGCGAACACCAGCATGTCGCGCACCTGATGCTCCAGTTCATGCAGGCGCTCCTTGAGACGACCGGCGAAGCGCTGCTGGGTGGCGACGGGCAGTTCCTGCTCGGTCAAATGACTGGCGTAAAGCAACGCGGCGGACAACGGCGTGCGGATCTGATGGGCCAGCGAGGCGACCATGCGCCCCAGCGACGACAGGCGCTCATGGCGCGCCAATTGAGCTTGAAGGTGGCGGGTTTCTGTCAGGTCATTGAGTAACACCAATTGCCCTGGCTCGGCATCCAGCGAGCGGGTGGCAATCGACAGGCGTCGACCGTTTTTCAGGGAGATTTCATGACCGTCGTCTTCACGCGGGGCAAAGCAACGCGCGATGACATGGCGCCACAATTCGCCCTCCAGCGGCAGCCCCAACAGGTCGATCGCCGCCGGATTGGCTTCGCGAACCATGCCGTGGCCGTCAATCACGATGACGCCACCGGGCAACAGATCAAGGAGGTTTTGCAGACGGTTGGCCAAGCGTTCTTTTTCGGCCAGCTCCTGCATGCGCTGGGCACTGACTACCGCCAGCTCACCCTTGAGCTCGGTGACCCGGGCTTCAAGCATGCTGTAGGAATCGGTCAACTGGCTGGACATCTGATTGAACAGTGCGAACGCCTGCTCAAGCCCCAGGCGGCTCGTCTGCTCTACGGACGACGGTTGCCCCTCGACATTGGAGGCAGATGACATCTGGGCGTGGGGCATTGTGTTCTCTCGCTTGGCTGACCGTCAGTTAAACGGAACGTTGCGAGGGCTGTAGCAATACCCGTGCCTAAAAAAAACTGCTTATAAATGAAGGTGTTGAAAAACAGGCGTCAATCATCCGCCTGTTCATCACCTTCGCGCCGGCTCATGCCGTACTTGCGCATCTTCTCCACCAGTGTGGTGCGACGAATACGCAGACGTTCGGCGGCACGCGCCACAATGCCATTGGCATCGTCCAGCGCCTGCTGGATCAGACCCTGCTCCAGACCGCCGAGGTAGTCTTTGAGGTCCAGGCCTTCCGGCGGCAGCATCGCGTTGGCGGTGAAGTCCGGCGTATGACCGTTGATCGCCACGCGCTCTTCGAGATCGCTGCGCAGGCTGTCGACCATCTGCTCGTCTTCGTCGTCGACGTAGCGGAATTTCTTCGGCAACTCGACCACGCCGATCACACCGTACGGATGCATGATCGCCATGCGCTCCACCAGGTTGGCCAGTTCGCGGACGTTGCCCGGCCAACCGTGACGGCACAGCGACATGATCGCCGCCGAGTTGAAACGGATGGAACCACGCTTTTCGTGCTCCATGCGCGAGATCAGTTCGTTCATCAGCAGCGGAATGTCTTCGACGCGCTCACGCAGCGGCGCCATCTCGATCGGGAACACGTTCAGGCGATAGTAGAGGTCTTCGCGGAAGGTGCCGATCTCGATCATGCTTTCGAGATTCTTGTGGGTCGCGGCAATGATGCGTACGTCGACGCTCTGGGTCTTGTTGCTGCCCACGCGCTCGAAGGTGCGCTCCTGCAGCACGCGCAGCAGCTTGACCTGCATCGGCAGCGGCATGTCGCCGATTTCATCGAGGAACAGCGTGCCGCCGTTGGCCAGTTCGAAACGCCCGGCACGGCTGGTGATCGCGCCGGTGAAGGCGCCCTTCTCGTGGCCGAACAGTTCGCTTTCCAGCAGTTCTGCCGGGATCGCCCCGCAGTTGACTGGCACGAACGGCGCGTCGCGACGCTTGGAGTGGTAATGCAGGTTGCGCGCAACCACTTCCTTGCCGGTGCCGGACTCGCCGAGGATCAGCACGCTGGCGTCGGTATCGGCCACTTGCTGCATCATCTGCCGGACGTGCTGAATCGCCCGGCTGGTGCCGACCAGGCTGCGGAACAGGTTGGGCTCGCGATGACGGCCACGCTCGCGGGCCTGGTCGTACATCTCGCGATAGACCTGGGCACGGTGCAGGGAGTCGAGCAGTTTGCTGTAGCTGGGCGGCATTTCCAGGGTCGAAAGCACCCGGCGGCGCTGGTCTTCCGGCAGGTCGACGGAAGAATTATCGCCCATCAGCAAAACCGGAAGGAACTCATCCCACGTCGAGAGTGTCTTTAACAAGCCCAAAAGTGCACCCGGAGCATTTACCGTCCCGATCAGTACACAGATGACTTCACGACTCGATGACAAAGAGCCGACAGCCTGCTGCCAGTCATGGCTGCCGCAGGGTAAATTTTCTTCGCCGAGAAAATTTAAAATCACCGCCAGGTCGCGGCGGCGGACGCTATCGTCGTCGATCAGCAGAATTTTGGTTTCACGCCACATGCAATAGCAACTTCCCTAGTCAACTCAATGCCCGAAAAATGGGGCAAGCGAGACGCTTGCAGGACACCTTGTGCCTGTAGACGCCTGAAATCTGAAAACAGCCACTAGTTAAGTCAAAAAACCGTGCACAGTCAAATTTATGGCGCACATGTCTGGATTAACTGGGGGTTAATTAACCAAACAGATGGTAAACCTTTGCCGCCTTTTGCGCTTGGGTGATCTGCGACATCTCGTTGGCTATCGCCTGCCGCTCACCCATGGCCGCCTCCAGAAGCTCCTTGTAAACGTGGAGCAACTCCTCAAGGTTACTGCGCAAGGCCTCCTCATCCAGCGAGGCCTCGGCCATGACGTCTTCCATGCAGGAACGGCAAGCCAGATCCAGCTCGCCAATGGCTTCCCAGTTGCGTTCGGCCAGCGCACTGACCAGCGCTTCACGGGTGTCGGCGATTCGCTGCAATACAAGACTCATGGTGCTCTCCTTAAAACTGGGGGCCTGGCGGAGCGATGCCGTCCCAGCCTTCCTTTACGGTGCGCAGCAGGCCGGCAACTTCGTCGAGGATTTTCGGATCGCTCTTGACGTTGGCCTCAGCGAGTCGCTTCATCATGTAGATGTAAAGCTGGTTGAGCTCACCTACCGAATCAGCACTGTTTTCCAGATCCAGGCCTTCACACAGCCCACCAATGATGCCAACGGCTTTACTGATGGCCGTGCACTTGGCGGGAATATCCTTGCGCTCGATAGCGCCCTTGGCCTGAGCGATGCGCTCCAGACCGCCTTCCATCAACATTTGTACCAGACGGTGCGGGCTCGCCTCGGATGTCTGGGCGTGCGCGCCGACTTTCTGGTATTGCCGAAGGGCTAACATTGGATTCATGTTCTACCTCATTTGCCACATTGACTCGTATAACCAGTGTATCGCCAACGAGCCACAGAACTTTAGATCAAAAGACAAAAACCCGGCGCACGCCGATAAAGCGTAGCCGGGTTTTTGTCGTTCTTGCCTGTTACTTCGCGGATTGCTGAGCGTTCAGCGTGCTGAAGAACGACGTGATGTTGCTCGCCGTGGCCTTCATCTGCCCGACCAGCAAGTCCATGGCGTTGTATTTGGCAGTCAACGTCTTGGTCAGGTTGGCAACACGTACATCCAGAGCCGTCTGCTGATCGGTAAGATTGCGCGTGTTTTTGTTGAGGATGGCCATGCGCTGATCAAGCAAACCGCTGCCGGTGATATCACCTGCCGCCGGCTTGAGGTACGGGTCCGTTGCCTTGGTCATGCGCGCCAGCAGACCGTTGGTGTCATCGGTGCCGGTGAACAATTGCTGAACCTGGCCAGTCATGCCTGGCTGGGCCATGGTCTTGGTGAAAGCCGCGGTATCAAACGTCAGGTTACCGGTGTTGCGATCGGTCATTACGCCCAGCTGGGACAGTACGGCCAATGGACCGCCAGCGCCCTTGGCCGTCAACTCGGCACGCACGTCGGCAATCAGCGCGCGCGGCATCGCGTCGCCAGTGAAGGCCGCTTGCACGGTCAGCTTGCCATCGGCGTCCGGCGTCGCCTTGGACAACGTATCAATGGTGGTCTTCAGAGTGTTGTAAGCGTCGACAAACGACTGAATCGATGTCTGCAAGCCTTTGGTGTTGGCATCTACGCTGACAACAGTCGGAGAGTTCGCGTTAGCGCTGACCGTCGTCAGATTCAGGGTCAGGCCACTGATTGCGCCGGTAACAGTATTGCTTTTGCTACTTACCTGAAGGCCGTCAATGGTCAACAGGGCATTTTTTGCAACGCCGTTGACGGCGCCTGAATCACCTGCCGCCGGAGTGCCGCTCATTGCCTTGGTGCCATCAATTTCCAGACCGGCAATACCGCTGACGGTGAGGTCGGAACCTTCGCCGGTCTTGCTCGAACTGATCACCAGACGCGAAGCGCCATTGGCGTCGGTCACGATGTTGGCGGAAATACCGTTGGCGCCCTGAGCCTTGTTGATCGCATCACGGGTGCTCTGCAAGGTGGCATCGGCCGGGATGTCGACATTGTAATCAGTGCCATTCTGACTGATTTTCAGGGTACCACTCGGAATGGCACTGGAGGCGCCGCCGGCGAAAGAGGCACTGGCGATTTTCGAACCGGTGGCCAGCTGACTCACGACTACGTTGTAGCTTCCCGCTACTGCGGTGCTGTCGGCAGTGGCGTTCAGAACCGACGTATTGGCCGAAGTGGCGGTGAAGCCGGCAAACGCAGGGTTGGTTTTGCTGCTCAGATTGGTCATTGCCGTCTGGAACGCCGTCAGCGCGCTCTTCAACGAACCGATGCCGGAAATCTTCAGCGTGTTGGCTTTGGTCGCAGTATCGATTTGCGTCTGCTTCGGCGACTTGTCGGCGTTGACCAGCGCAGTAACGATCGCACCGATGTCCAGGCCGGAACCCAGGCCCGAACCCGGTAAAATTGGACTTGCCATGTGCATCTCCCTTCAGTTTGCTGCCGTTCTTTTGACCCTTTCCGGCGTCATTAAAGAAAGACAAACACTATTCATGCCAGCTCTCAGACTTTGGCGTCGAACAATACGTGGCTCGCGTTGGCGAGGCTGTCTGCCAGCTTGAGGGCTTCTGCGGAGGGGATCTGTCGAACGACCTCACCCGTCTCGCTTGCGATCACCTTGACGATGACCTTTCCGGAATGTTCGTCGATGGAGAACTCCAGATTGCGCTTGATCGACTGAACAAACTTTTCGATCTCCTGCACCGCCAGCTTCAACTTGGCATCGTCCGTATCCTGACTCTTGGCAGCGACCGGCGCTTGCACCTTGCTGACTTCAGGCGTCTCTGACGGTTTGTCAGCAACCGGCGTTACTGGCTTGGGAGCCGGATAAGACTGGTTAAGCTTCACGCTCATGTCCATGCTCATCACCTCCTAACGTAAAAAGGCGAGAGAGCACGACTAGCGCACTCCCCCGCCCGAACTCATTCCGAAATTACTGAAGCAGCTTCAGTACAGCGGAAGGCAGTTGGTTGGCTTGAGCCAGAACGGAGGTCGAAGCCTGCTGCAGAGTTTGCTGCTTGGTCAGGTTAGCAGTTTCTGCGGCGAAGTCGGTGTCTTGTACACGACCCTGTGCAGCAGTGGTGTTCTCAACGATGTTCTGCAGGTTGGAGATGGTGCTGGTCAGACGGTTTTGCGAAGCACCCAGGCTGGCACGGGTATCACCGATCGCAGCGATAGCAGCGTCGATTGCGGTGATGGCGGCGTCGATGTTGCTACCGGCGTTTGCAGCGTCAGTACCGGTCAGAGCCAGAGTACCTTTGTCCACGGACAGGCTGACGGCGTCGAACTTGGAGCTCAGTACCAGGTCGATGTGGTTGGCAGTACCGGTGTTAGCGCCAACTTGCAGAGTCACAGTACCAGCCGAACCGTCCAGCAGGTTTTTGCCGTTCAGGTTGGTGGAAGCAGCGATACGGCTGATTTCGTCGGACATGTCGGCGAATTCAAGGTTGGTCGCTTTCTGGTCAGCAGTGCCGTTGGTGCCGGTACGTGCTTTAACAGCCAGTTCACGCATACGCTGCAGGATGTCGGTAGTAGCTTGCAGAGCGCCTTCAGCGGTCTGGGCAACGGAGATACCGTCGTTGGCGTTCTGGATAGCCTGGTTGCCACCACGGATTTGCGATTGCATACGAGTGGAGATCTGCAGGCCGGCAGCGTCGTCTTTAGCGCTGTTGATTTTCAGGCCGGAAGACAGGCGCTGCATCGAAGTCGACAGAGCATCGGAAGCACGGTTGAGGTTCTTTTGAACGTTCAGCGACGTGGTGTTGGTGTTTACTGTTAAAGCCATGACGAATTCCTCGTTGGTTGGGTACTGCGGCTTCCGGCCCTGGCAACCGCCTGGAATGGCCTAGAGAACCTTCGTAATAGTTATCGTCGGGTTGGCAAGTTGCTTGAGGGTTTTTTGAAAAAAATTTGCCATCACCCTGCCACCCCCGAGAAAACAAGGGCTTAGCGCCCTCCCACCTGCGAAAAAATGACGCCATAAAACCGACCCCCACCTAAAGCCGCGGGCCAGTGCGGTCGCTCACGTTGCCGATCGTGCTTTTTGCAACACTTCGATCAACTCGTACTCCATCCAGTCAGCCAGCCCCAACCAGTCCTGACGCTCCTGACAATCGAGCATGTGCGTGAGTACAAAGGCCCAGTCCTGCTGAATCTGCGCAGGTTTGGCTATCAGCAACTGCTGCGCGCCCCCGAACACATCGACCATATCCAGTGCCGCCTCGACATCCCGCCCGAGCCGAAACAGCCCGGCGCACTGCCGGCACTCGTCGACGCACTGCTCAATCGTCGTCATTGCACAAACTCCTGATTGAACTGCGTCCCGGCGATCAATGCGCCTGCCCGACTGCTGTTGAAAAACTGCACCTGCGGATGCGCGGCGATATAGCGCTCCAGCACACACAGATAGCCGCGAAAATTCAGCTGGGTGCTGACCCGCTGACCATGGCCGTCCTGTACCCAGTGCCGCGCCTGATCGACCCCCGGCCCCAGATCACCGTCATTCCAGCCAGCATGGGTCTTGTTCATCGGGAAGGCGAAGTCAGCACCGAACAGGGTAATGCGCGACGCGCCCATCTTCACCGCAAGGTCCACCGCCGGATGAATCACGCTGCCACCAACATGCAGTTGCCCGCGCGGGTATTGCTCACACAACGCGGCGTACACCGGACTGGCCGAGTAACCGCCGTAGCGCTTGCCCTTCCAGGCGGTCAGCACCACAGGATCGCTCATGGGCAGATACACCAGCGGGATGCCAGCGGAGTCCTCGAACGGCAGATGCCGGAAGCTGATGCGCTGATCGATGGTGACCACCAGATCCGGGACGATGCCGTGTTCACGCAGCGGCCGGTAAGCGGTATCGACGCACACCAACAATGGACGTTCAGCCTGCGCGTGCATCGCCGCCAGACGCTGGAAATGCCCTTCCAGGGTCGGCCCGGTGCCGATCACATAGATCTCCCGGCCATTGGCGCTGCCGAACAACTGCGCCACATCGTCATCGCCCAGCAACACCGGCAGGCAGTCCTGCAAGCGCTGTTGAATGAACGGCAAGTGTGGATCGAACTCACGATTGTTGAAGCTCAGGTGCACTTCGCTGACCAGCCGATCGCGGATCTTCGCGTTAAAGTCATCGGCCAGCAGCATCTCCGCCGGCAAGGCGAAAAACGGCGTGCAGATGTCTGACAGATCACCGGCATAGAACAGCTGCACGCGCGGATCGTCCAGCCATTGCCGTTGATCAAGCAGTTGCAGCACCAGCGCGAACAACGCGCCATTGAGGATATGCACGTACAACTGCTCAAGGCCAGCGCGCTCCAGCAGCACCGCTGGCAGATCACCGAGGCCAGTGCCATACACGTGCAGCTGCGGTTTTTCCGCCAGGCTGGCCGCCTGGATGCGGGCTTCGTGGACCCGGTCGTGGCGGCTGGTCAGTTGAATGCCGTTAACGCTGAGCGTCGAGCCCATGCCCTGCACCAGTTCGGCTTGAACGACTGAGCTGTCTTCCGCCAGCAACCGCTCGAACAACGCCGGCCAGCGTTGCTGGATGACCTGGGCATTGGGTTGGAAAAACTCGCTCATGACGCCTCGCGTTTCGTTCGGGCAAAAAAATAGCGTTCAAGGGTAACCTTGAACGCTATTTTTGTATCCGCCGTTTTTGACCGGGCTCAAGGGCGATAGATGATCGCCGAGCCCCACGACAGACCAACGCCGAACCCGCTCAGGGCAATGCGCTGCCAATCGGAATCGAGTACGTGTTTTTCCAGCAGCAATGGAATGCTCGACGATACGGTGTTGCCGGTCTCGACCATGTCCTTGATGAACTTCTCCGGCTCGCCTTCGAAACGCCGCGCCACCGCATCGACAATCGCCGCACTGCCCTGGTGAATGCAGAAGGCGTCGATGTCGTCAGCGTTGAGGCCGGAGTCGTCGAGCAATTCGTGCAAGTGCGCCGGGACTTTGAGCAGCGCGAAGTTGAACACCTGACGCCCGTTCATGAAGAACACGCCATCGGTGACTTTCAGGTGCGGTGCGCCGGAACCGTCGGTGCCGAACTTGGCCTTGCCCAGTGCCCAGGCCGGGTCTTCGCCCATCCAGGTGGCGGTGGCGGCATCGCCGAAGAGCATGGTGGTGTTGCGGTCTTCCGGGTCGACGATTTTCGAATACGGGTCAGCGGTGATCAGCAGGCCGTTCTTCAGGCCGGCGGCTTCCATGAAGCCCTTGATCGCGTAGATGCCGTAGACGTAACCGGAGCAGCCCAGGGAAATATCGAACGCCGCGACATTGGTCGGCAGACCGAGTTTGTCCTGAACGATGGCAGCGGTGTGCGGCAGGCCTTCTTCGTCACCGTTCTGGGTGACGACGATCAGTGCGTCGATCGATTCACGCTTCAGTTCAGGGTTGCTGGCAAACAGCGCATTGGCCGCTTCCACGCACAGATCGGAGGTTTCCTGTTCAGCGTCTTTGCGCGGCAGGAAGGCCGAACCGATTTTGCCGAGGATGAATTCTTCATCCTTCTCGAATTTTGCACCTTGTGCGTAATTGTCCACGCCGGCTACAGGAACGTAGCTCGCAATGCTTTTTATGCCAATCATTACGGCTTCCCAATAAAAAACAGCCCAAAACCACCGCTCGCAAGGATTCGAGGGGCGCCGACAAACAGAAAACGGCCGCCACAAAGGGCAGCCACGGGGAGCGCAAAGGGCTATCACTGGAACCGATTACACGGCCAGGCGCCATCTCCCCGGTCAATACAATACAGTGAAGATGCGCGTTATGACTCGCAGGTCACGCTATTTTGCCGAATCGGTTGCAGATCGGGTTATTCGACCAACGACCAGTCCAGTGGCGTGCCACGTTTGATCGCCTGACGAGCGCGGCGACCGAGGACGGCATCGGTGTGCTTGGGCGGCAGACCGAGACCCGGGCGAATGGCGCGCAGATTGTCCCCGGAAAAGGGCTCACCGGCCGCCATGTCGGCAGTGACGTACAGCGAACGGCGATAGACCAGCGACTTGCGCTCGGCCTCGGTGACGCCGTAATGCACCTGGCCCATGGCCTGCCAGGCGCGTTCGGTTTCCACCACCAGACTGGCCAGCTCCGCAGGCTCCAGCGAGAAACTGGCATCGACCCCGCCCGCCGAACGGTCGAGGGTAAAGTGCTTTTCCACCACCGTCGCGCCGAGTGCCACAGCGGCCACGGACACGCCAACCCCCATGGAGTGATCGGACAGCCCCACCTCGCAACCGAACAGTTCACGCAGGTGCGGGATCGTGCGCACATTGCTGTTGAGCGGGGTTGCCGGGTAAGTGCTGGTGCATTTGAGCAGTACCAGATCCTTGCACCCCGCCTCACGGGCGGCGCGCACGGTTTCGTCGAGTTCGGCGATGCTGGCCATGCCGGTGGAGATGATCAGCGGTTTGCCGGTCGCGGCCACACGGCGGATCAACGGCAGGTCGGTGTTTTCGAAACTGGCGATCTTGTAGGCCGGCACATCAAGGCTTTCGAGAAAGTCCACCGCCGTGTCATCGAACGGCGTCGAGAACGCGAGCATGCCCAACGCTTTGGCCCGGGCGAAAATCGGTGCGTGCCACTCCCACGGCGTGTGGGCCTTCTCATACAAGTCGTACAGCGACGTGCCGGCCCACAAACTGTTCGGGTCCTTGATGAAAAACTCGCCCTCGGCCAGATCCAGAGTCATGGTCTGCGCGGTGTAAGTCTGCAACTTCAAGGCGTGCGCGCCAGTCTTGGCGGCGGCCTCGACGATCTGCAGGGCCACCTCCAGCGACTGGTTATGGTTGCCGCTCATCTCGGCAATGATGAATGGCGGCGCATCGGCACCGATCAGACGCTCGCCAATCTTGAAACTACTCATCGCGGTGATCCTTCAAAACCTGGGTGAACGCGCAGGCACTCTGGGTGAATCCGGCGTCACGAAACACATTCAAAGAGGGGCGATTGCCCGGCAGCACCTGAGCGGTGATGGCGGTCATCTGCGGCCAGTGCTCGCGGACGAACGCCTCGCCTCGGGCCAGCAGCGCCCTGCCCCAACCCAGACCGAAACGCCCGTGCAGCAGATACAGCGACACTTCAGCCTCGAATCCACGCAAGTCATAACGCAAGACGCCGACCGCGCCGTCATCAGCCTCGGCAATCAACAGCAGGCGCTGCGGATTGTGCAGGCTTGCCTTCAGCCAGTTCAGGTGCTGCGGCCACTCGATTGCAGCGGTGTCCAGTGACCAGCGCCGTACCGCCTCGGCATTGCGCCCGTCGAACAGCAATTGCGCATCATCGAGGGTCGCCAGGCGCAGCTTGAGCACCGCACCGCCCAGCGCCGCCGCCACGCGCAACGCACCGCGCCCGTCGACCAGTTGCCGTGAGCGCTCGGCCAGGCTTTGGCGCAGATAGACATTGTCGACGACAAAACCGATGGCGTCGCGCAGTTGTTCGACGCTGACCTGCTCGCGAGCACCCATGAACACATGCGCCCCCGTTGCCGCCATCACTTCGCCGTTGGCCTGCTGATTGTTCGAGACCGCGATGCAGATCGTCGGCAGGCCCAGCGCCGCGCGCTCCCAACTGGTGCCGCCACCGGCGCCGATAAACAGATCGGCCGCGGTCATGCGTTGCTGGAAATCGCTGACGAAACTGTGCAGGCGCCAGTGCGGCCGGGTTGCGGCCAGCGCCTGCATTTGGGTCCATGCCGGGTTGTCTGCGCCGGCGACGAAATCCACTTCCAGTTCGGTGAAGTCCTTCAGGGCCAACATCGCATGATGGGTCTGCATCGCCGCGTCGAAACCACCGAAATTCACCAGCACCCGGCGGGCCCTTGGTTTGATCTCGTTGGCCGGGCAGACGAATTCTTCGCGCAACATGGCGTAACGCGGCCCGAGCAAGGTGCGGCAGCCTTCGGGCAGCAGCGGCGCATAGTTTGCGCTGAGACCGGACAGGTTCTGATTGAGCAGCAGATCAACGCTGTAACGGCGGGTGGCAAGATCGTCCACCGCCGCGATCCGAGGCGCCCAGCGGCGCGCGGCGGTCTGCCACTGATGGTCAAGGCCGTAGTGGTCGGCGATGATCCAGTCGAATGCGGCGTGACCTGCCAGCAAGGCGTCCAGCGCCTCGATGTCCGCCTGCCACGGCAGCATCGATTCGATGGCTTGCTGCGGGTCTTCGTCGGGGTAGACGTCAGGCAAGGTGAAGGTCTCGAAACCTTCGGCGGCCAAGGCATCGAACCGATGCCCCGGCAACCGGCGGCAGGCAAACGCGACATGGCTGCCCTGTTTGCGCAGCACTCGCGCCAGCGTCAGGCAGCGGGCAATGTGGCCACTGCCGATGGTCGGCGAAGCGTCAGCGCGGATCAGCACTCTCATTGCAGTTCTCCGCCGGCCTTGAGCGCGGCGTAGAGGTATTCGGCGCGTTTCCAGTCTTGCAACGTGTCGATGTCCTGCACCAGATGCCGCGGCAGAATCACCGGCAGGCTGGCGCTTGAATACAACACTTCACCGCGCAACCACGCTTCGCTGCGGCCCCAGTAGAACTGGCCAGCGTCCTGAAAAGCTTCAGGCAGATCTTGCGAGCGGGTGTTGCGGAACTCCGGGTACAAAGCGGTCAATGCGCCCTGCCCGTCCAGCGTCAGCGCCCGCTGCACCGGGAAACCAAAGCTGCACACGGAGAACGCAAAGGCTTTGTCCGGGTGCTGCTGCAGCAGCTCAAATCCTTGCCGCAGAAAGCGCGCCTGCAACAACGGTGCGGTGGCATACACGCAGCAGGCGTAATCGAAGGCCGGCAGTTGCTGCAAGGCATGCTCGATCACCGCAGCGGTGCCGGTGAAATCATCCGCCAGTTCAGCCGGGCGCAGGAACGGCACTTGCGCACCATGGGCCAGCGCCAGCTCGGCAATTTCGGTGTCATCGGTACTGACCACGACCTGTTCGAACAGGCCACTGTCGAGCGCCGTACGGATCGAGCGGACAATCATCGGCACGCCGTCGAACGGCAACAGGTTCTTGCGCGGGATGCGCTTGCTGCCGCCACGGGCCGGAATGATTGCGACGCTGTTCAAGGACGTTTTTCCAGCAGGAACCAGGTGATGTCGTCCACCGGAAATTGCGGATCACGGTGATAACCAAAACCGTAATCGAGCAAGTGCAGATCGGCATACCGGTCGAGCATTTCCCCGGCGAAATCGCGCTTGAACAGCTTGCCGCTGTTGCCGCGATAGGACACTTCCACCGGCGCCGGATTGTAGTATTCGGCGATCAGAATGTAGCGCTGGCTCAACGCATACAACTGCGCGTAGGCAGTCGGCAGCAGCTCCGGCGCCAGATGGATCAGCACGCCTTTGCTCAGGGTCAGGTCGTAGCTGCGCTCGCGGGGGAAGTCGAATAGCGAGCCGTGCCAGATCTGTGCGATGCCCAGTGCCCGCGCCTGAGCACAGGCGTTTTCATTGATCTCGACGCCGAACAATTCACTGTGCGGCAGCAGTTGACGCAGCGCCTGCAGGTTGTTGCCGGCATTGGTGCCCAGCTCAACCACACTGTCGATACGCCCGGCGCGGCTCAGGGCCTTGGCGAACAACGCCAGGTTGGCCGCGACCAGCGGCTGACCGACGTTGCGATCGACGTACTGGTTGCCGAAATCGCCCTGCCAGAATTTTTCCTGCTCACTCAGATCACGCATTGCACAGTCTCATTCGCCGCCGCAGCGGAATTTATTCGGTCAGCCGGCGCAATTGCTCGACCACATGATCCTGTTGCTCATCGCTGAGCAACGGGTACAGCGGCAGGCTGATCGCCTCGGCGTAATAACGCTCGGCTTCGGGGAAGTCACCTTCGGCAAAACCCAGGTCGCGATAGTACGGCTGCAAATGCACAGGAATATAGTGCAGGTTCACGCCGATGCCGGCGGCACGCAAGCCTTCGAACACCTGACGGTGGCTCAGGCCGATGCGCTCGGTCTGCAGGCGCACTACATACAGATGCCACGCCGATTCTGCCTCCGGCTGCGCGCTGGGCAAGGTCAGCGGCAGATACGCCAGCAACCGCTCGTAGCGCGCCGCCAGTTCGCGGCGACGGGCGATGAAGGCGTCCAGTTTGGCCAATTGCGACAGACCGAGCGCCGCCTGCAAATCGGTGATCCGGTAATTGAAGCCCAGTTCGATCTGCTGGTAATACCACGGGCCGTGGCTGGGTTCGCTCATCTGCTGCGGATCGCGGGTCATGCCGTGGCTGCGCAGGCGTTGCAGACGCTCCGCCAGTTGCGGGCGATTGGTCAGGACCATGCCGCCTTCGGCACTGGTGATGATCTTCACCGGGTGAAAACTGAACACGGTCATCGCCGCAAATTCCCCGCAACCCACCGGGCGCCCGGCGTAGCTGGCGCCCACTGCGTGCGAGGCATCTTCGATCACGGTGAAATTGTAGCGCTCGGCGAGTTCGGCAATCTTGCGCAGGTCGCAGCTCTGCCCGGAGAACGCCACCGCCACCAGTACTTTCGGCAACGTGCCGTGCTGCTCGGCCTGATCGAGTTTCGCCGCGAGGGCGAAGGCATCGAGGTTCCAGGTCAGCGGATCGATGTCGACGAAATCGACGTCGGCGCCGCAATAACGCCCGCAATTGGCCGAAGCCAGAAAAGTGTTCGGCGTGGTCCACAAGCGATCGCCCGGGCCAAGACCGGCCGCGAGGCAGGCAATGTGCAGCGCCGCGGTGGCGTTGCACACCGCCACGGCGAAGTCGGCCTGGCAACGTTCGGTCATTGCCTGCTCGAAACGCTCGATGGTCGGGCCTTGAGTCAGCCAGTCCGATTGCAAAACCTCGACCACTGCATCGATGTCCGCCTGATCAACGCTCTGCCGACCGTAGGGAATCATGCCGACAATTTCGCGTGCAGCTCGGCGATCTGCCCGACCGAGAGGTAGTGCGGATTGGTGTCGGAGCGGTATTCGAAATCCTCACTTACCGGCCGGCCACGTTCGCCAAGCTTGTCCACGGAAAAATCGACATCGACGCTGGTAAAGCGGATGGAAGGCTGGATGGTGTAGTGGTCTGCGAACTCCAGGGTCATCCGCGCATCGTCCAGCGGCACCATCAGTTCATGCAGTTTTTCACCGGGACGAATACCGACGTTCTTGTGCGGCAGATGTTCGGCCATGCCCCGCGCCAGATCGACGATGCGAATCGACGGGATCTTCGGCACGAACACTTCGCCGCCGTGCATCCGCGCAAAGCTGTCGAGAACAAACTGTACGCCGTGATCGAGGGTGATCCAGAAGCGGGTCATGCGCTCGTCGGTGATCGGCAACTCCTGCGCGCCGTCGGCGATCAGCTTGCTGAAGAACGGCACCACCGACCCCCGCGAGCCCGCCACGTTGCCGTAGCGCACCACGGCAAAACGCGTTTGTTGTTCGCCGGCAATGTTGTTGGCGGCGACGAACAGTTTGTCCGACAGCAGCTTGGTCGCGCCGTACAGGTTGATCGGGCTGGCGGCCTTGTCGGTGGATAGCGCCACGACCTTTTTCACGCCGTTGTCGATGGCGGCGGCGATGATGTTCTCCGCGCCATTGACGTTGGTGCGGATGCACTCGGTCGGGTTGTACTCCGCCGCCGGCACCTGCTTGAGCGCCGCCGCGTGCACCACGTAGTCGATGCCGCGCATGGCCTGCCGCAGACGGTCGGCGTCGCGCACGTCACCGAGGAAGTAACGCATGCACGGCGCGTTGAACGTCTGCTGCATTTCGTATTGCTTGAGTTCATCGCGGGAGAACACCACCACGCGCTTGGGCTGGTATTGCTCAAGCAGACGGGCGATGAACTTGCGCCCGAACGAGCCGGTGCCGCCGGAGATGAAGATCGATTTACCGTTGAACATGTGCTGATTCCTGTTCCTTGTCCGACGGACTCAAGCGAGTAACTGCGACCAGTCGATCGAGGTATTTTCAGCCAGCGTAAAACCTTTGCCGGTGAGGGCCAGGTTCGCGTTGTAAGCCGGATCCTGCGCGAAGGCGCCGCTCCATTTCTCCCGCAAAGCCTGCAGCGCCTCGGGTGCTTGCGGCAGCTCGCCGGTATGCAGTACCTGCACCGACGGCGTCCATACGATGAGGTAGCCCGCCTGCCCGGCCTTGAGGCACAGGTCGACATCGCTGAAACCGCTGGCGAAATCGACTTCGTCCAGACCGCCCAGTGCGTCGAACAACTCTTTGCGCACCATCAGACACACCTTCGACACCGCCGAGTAGTTCTGCTCGACCGCCAGACGCTGCATGTAACCCGCAGCCGCATGTTTTTCGCCGATGAAGGCCGAGCCGACGCCGCCGTTCATCCCGAGAATCAAACCGGCCTGAGAAACCTTGCCGTCGCGGTCGACCAGTTTGGCACCGACGATACCGACCTCCGGCCGCTGAGCATGGTTGAGCAACGAATCGATCCAGTTCGGATTGACGATTTCGCTGTCAGTGGCCAGCAGTACCAGGTATTCCCCCTGCGCCTGTTCGCTGGCGGCGTTGTACAACGCCGTCTCGCCGAGCGGCTGATCGGCACGCAGCACATTGACTTTAGGATTACGCAGCGCGCCCAGCCAGTCATTGACCTCGGCCGACTGATTCGGATTGGCCGCAATCAGTACTTCATAACGGCTGTAACGGGTTCTGAGCAACACGCCTTCCACGCAGCGACGCAGCGCCGGCAGATCGTCGATGGCCGGTACAATGATCGACACCAGCGGCTGTTCGGTATGGCGATAATCGACTTGCCAGGTCCCCGGCAGCGACGACGTGACCTTGGCCTTGTAGCCGCGATGGGTCAAATGACGCAGCAGCGCCTGACGCTCGTGGGCCACCTCTTCCTGCGCCGGAACCTGGGTAATCAGCAGTGGCTCGTCAAGATGCGCCAGCCCCTCGAGACCGCCCTGCTCGATCAGACGCAACAACAGGTCGAACTCCAGCGCCTTGCTGAAATCAGCCTGGTAACCGCCCGCCTCAAGAAACACGTCACGACGAATCAGCCAATGCCGGGCCATCAACGACGGGTTGCTCTGCAGCAAGTCGAGATTGAAGCCGGGGCGGAACACGTCGATCAGCGCGCCCTCTTCATTGCGCTGGATTTCATCGGTGGCGACCGCGCGAAGACCAGAGGCCGACATCAATTCCAGGCCGGCGCGCAACAGACCACCCGCCGTGAACTCATCGCCCACTTGTGCCAACAGCAGCCAGTCGCATGGCGACTGGGCCGCACTCAGGTTGAGCTTGTCGACGAAATTGCCCGGGGTGACGCGGACAAAGTGCAAGGTGTTCTGCGCCGTGGTCGCAGCCTGCGGTTCGCCCGTGGTGAAGACCACGATCTTGAAGGCTTTACTGTGGCCTTCAACCAGGCTGTCGAGAGTCACTTGCAACTTGTCGACGTCGTTGTCCAGGTCCAGCAGGAAAATGCCGAACTGTGGCCCGCCGTTGTTCGCCGCCAGGTGCGCGGCAATCAACGCCCGCTGCTCGGCGTCCGGCGTACGGCACGCCAGCCATTCGAGCAAACGACCCGAACGCATCCTGCTGAAGACCGGGTAGTGATCGGCCTTCGACACCGTCTCGAGACGCGCGTCCCAGGCGGCCATTTCCTGAGCTTGTGTGTCATCGCCGGACGCCTGCAGTTGCTCGACCAGACGCTTGACCACACGACGGTTGAACGCATTGCTGTCGTGGGCCTGCCACAACCGGTCGAGCACACTTTCCGGGGTATCGTTATTGCGGGCCTGCTGCAGGTATTCCTGGCGGGTCCAGACACCTTCGAGCTGCTCCAGTTGCACACGGCCGGCCGGCATCGCGTGCAACAGGAATTCAAACTCGGCCAGCAAATCAAAAAAGCGCTGGTTGTAGAACGGCATCTCGACGTACTGCAGTGGCCCGAAGCGGCGCTCCGGGGTTTTGGATACGTTGTTCCAGATGGACTGGAAAATCAGCTCGGCCGTCAGTGCGCGACCGGTCACCAGGCTATCGGTCATCGCCGCGAAGCTTTCCAGGGCGAACGCCTTGCGCTGCGCCTGGTCGAGGTCGGTGATCCCCGTCGGCAGCGAGGCGAGGAACTCGGCGAAAGCTTCACGCTCGGCCACCGACTTGGCATCGGTGTACGACAGCGCGTGATACACCTCGGTGTTGTGGTCGGAGAAACCGACGTTGATTTCACGCACGACATACGGGATCGGCAGCACGCGCGCCTTGGCGTTCGCCAGCAAGTAGTAGCTGTGACCAATCTCCTGCCATTCGAAACTGGTGCCCGCCGGCAATGCCGCATACCAGTCCTGGATGATCGAGGTTCGGCACACACCATAGAACGGCGGTACGTACTGATGCATGAAGTCGAGGACGCGATCCTCGGCACGTTCCGAGGCGTAGTCTTCACAGATTTTCTTGTCGCGGCGGTAGTAACTGACACTCCCGGCCAGCGCCAGGTACATCAGGCAATAGCCGTGGCACAAACCGTAGTCGCGGTTGGCTTCAAGGAAGCTCACCGATTCGGCCAGTGACTCATGCAGGATGAAATCGTCGTCGGCAGCGAACACCATATATGGTGTGGTCAACTGCTCGACGCCATAGGTCAGTTTGGCCTGCATGCCCCAATAGGCGAATTGCGGCAGGTGCTGATAATCGACCGAGGAAAAGTCACCTTCCGGGCGCTCGGGAGAAGAGTCCAGCACCAGCACCTTGCAAGGCAGGCTGCTGTAGTACTGCAGCGCTCGACGCAAAAAAGCCGGGCGGTTGTGGGTGATCAGAACCACCGTCAGCAACTCGCTCAATGGCAGCCTGTTTTCAGTACCGTACTTGCCTTGCATAACTTCTCCCACAATCGGCGAAACCGCCCGAAAAACGCTTTGATGATGGAACCGATTAACGAACCCGACGCAGATAGCCATCCGCAGCAACGGTGATCAGCAGCTTGTCCTGCATGTGCTGGTCGATCTCGAAATCAGCGTTCTCCTTGAGGTAGGCCCAGACCGCTGTTTTCGGGTTGTCACCCGGGCCCCATGGACGATCCGGGAAGGCATCGGCCGGCATGTCTTCAACCACGGTGTCCATGACCACGCAGTAGCTGTCCAGCGAAACCAGTGGCGCATACAAACGCAGCTCTTCGAGGACGTGTTCGTGGGTATGGTTGGAGTCGAGCACCACGATCACCTTCTTGCCGGCGGCGGCCTGACGCACTTGCTCCACCACTGCCGGATCCAGGCTGGAGCCTTCGATCATGCTGATGCGCTTGATCATCGGGTGGCTTTCGATGGCTTCGCGGTTGTGCGCACGAATGTCGCGATCGATACCCAGCACTTCGCCGTGGCCCTGCAGCTCCAGCAACGAGGCGTAGTAAATGATCGAACCGCCATGGGCAATGCCACACTCGATCACCAGGTCAGGCTTGATGCGCCAGATCAGTTCCTGCATCGCCATCATGTCTTGTGGCAATTGAATGATCGGACGGCCCATCCACGAGAAGTGATAGGTGTACTTGTGTCTGGCCGACTGGTTGTAGAACTCCTGGGCCAGCGCCTTCAGGTCCTTGTCCTGGCCCTGGGCATTGACTTCGGCGTGGCACTCCGCCTCGAAAGCTTTGATTACGTTATCGCTCATTGTCCGGTCTCACTGAAAAGTCATTTGTTAGTCGCGTTGCCAAAAGGCATTCGCGTCGAAGCGCATCAATGGGTTCGCTGCGCCTCGAGCAACTGTTGCAAACGGTCGACCACCGCCCAGAACGCCATGGGTTCGTGTGTCGGATAGGGGTAATGCCCCAGATTCAAATCGATCGAAGCACCGCGTTCACGCAGGCGTTGCTCGACCAGGGTTCTTACCGAAACCGCCTGGCCGCTGGCGCAATTGATCACGCCATTGAAATCACGCTGATGGACGATCGCGGCGAGGTAATCGGCGGCGCTGGCGATCGGCAAAAAGTCGCGCAACTGCTCGCCGCCAGATATGTTGAATGACGCGTCGCCGCTATCGATCGCCCGGTCCAGCGCTGCCAGCAGACTGTTGGGGTTCTGCCCTTCGCCATGCAAATAGAACAGGCGCGCCCACTGCAAAGTGAACGGATGTTCTTGCGCAAGGTTCTGCAAAAACAGGTGCAAGCTGTGCTTGGCCAACCCGTAAGGATTGCTCGGCTGGGGCGCGGTGCTTTCGCTGAGTGGGCCGCTTTGCATGCCGTACTCGAAGCAGGTGCCGGTCACCAGCACTTGCTTCACACCCGCCTCGACCGCACTTTTGATAAAGCGGTAGTCGGCCATCAGGTTGTGCTCGAAATGGAACAGCGCCCGATAGTTCGGCAGCCCCGGCCAGGCCAGGTGCGCAAGGACGTCAATGCCGCTGGTGAGCGCCGCAATGTCCAGATCCGCCGCGTGAATATCCGCCGCGACGAATTCGACGTCATTGATCCATGGCATGCTCGCAGCCGTATCTGTATTGCGTGCCACCGCGCGAACGGCGCAGCCACGCGCGAGCAACGCCGCGACCAGATGCCGGCCGACGAAACCCGTGGCCCCGGTGACCAGGACGTTCACAGGACTTTCATCTCAGGCACGGCGATCACGAAGCGCCCGTCCCACTGGCGCACCTGCGCCAGTTGCTGACTGACTTCGTGCAGCAGGTTCCACGGCAGCACCAGCACGTAATCCGGTTGTTCAATATCGATCTGCGCCGGCGCAACAATCGGGATACGACTGCCCGGCAGAAACTTGCCCTGCTTGTGCGGGTTGGCATCGGCCACCCAGGCCAGCAGATCCGGTTTGACCCCGGCGTAGTTGAGCAAGGTGTTGCCCTTGGCCGCCGCGCCGTAACCGACCACACGCTTGCCGTCGGCCTTGGCCTGCAACAGGAAGCGCAGCAGTTCATGCTTGATGCGTTCGGCTGCCGGCGCGAGGGTCGCGTAGTACTCAGGGGTTTTCACCCCGGCATCGAGTTCGGCCTGCAGTTGTTGCTGCACCGCCGGCTGCACCGCACGACGCTCACCATCCCGGCGCTGCACGAACACCCGCAGCGAACCGCCGTGGGTGCTCAACTGACTGACGTCGAACACTTCCAGACCATTGCGCTCGCACAGGGTCTGCACGGCAGTCAGCGACAGGTAGGAATAGTGCTCGTGGTACAGCGTGTCGAACTGCGCACCGGCCATCAGCGTCAGCAGTTGCGGAAATTCGAAGGTAGCGACGCCGGTCGGCTTGAGCAGCGTGGCGAAACCACCAAGGAAATCGTTGATGTCCGGCACATGCGCAAGCACGTTGTTGGCGGCCATCAGGTCGGCGCCCCAACCTTCGCTGTGCAACTGCGCAGCGCTGTCACGACCGAAAAACACTTCACGAATCTGCAGACCCTTTTCCCGCGCCGCTTGCGCGGTGCTGCGGGTCGGCTCGACACCCATGCACGGAATGCCGCGAGCAGCGACGTACTGCAGCAGGTAGCCGTCGTTGGCCGCCACTTCGACCACCCGGCTGTCGGCGTTCAGAGCAAAGCGCTCGACCATCTCGGCGACATAACGCTCGGCGTGGGCCAGCCAGGTGCTGGAGAACGAACTGAAGTAGGCGTATTCGGCATCGAACAGGCTGTCGGCGCGGGTGTAGTCCTCGGTCTGCACCAGCCAGCATTGCTGGCACACGGCGACCTTGAGCGGCACCCATTGCTCGGCCTGTTCCAGCCGATCGGCGTGCACGTAGGCGTTGGACGGCGGCGAGGTGCCGAGGTCGATCAGCGGCAGACTCAGCGGTGCGGCGCACCCACGGCAGTTCATAGACGCACTCCAGCAAAGTGTTGATCGAGCGCGGGATGGCTGGAATCACGCGCTGACAAATTATTGACAGACAACGGCCAGGCAATCGCCAGCCGTGGATCATTCACCGACAAGCCGCCCTCATGTTCCGGCGCGTAATCGGCGCTGTGCAGGTAAAGCAGTTCGGCGTCGTCGGTCAGGGTCTGGAAGCCGTGGGCGAACCCGGCCGGAATCAACAGGCTGCGACCGTCGCCGGCCTTGAGGTGCTCGGCGTGCCAGTGCAGAAAGGTTGCGGAATCAGGACGCAGATCCACCGCCACGTCCCACACTTCACCGCGCAGGCAAGTGATCAGCTTGGCTTCCGGAGCGTTGGCGTTCTGGTAATGCAGACCGCGCACACTGCCCTTCTCGCGGGTGCAGGAGTGGTTGATCTGGCGGATGTGAAACTCGGCGCCGAACGCACTCAGGCTGCCCTCGCAGAACAGCCGGGCGAAATGCCCGCGCTGATCTTCGAAGCGTTTGTGCTGCACGCTGAACAGTCCGGCCAGCGGCAATTGTTTCAAGGAAAACTCGCTCACAGCGCGCCTCGGTACAGGTTCAGTTGGCCGAGGGTCACGGTGCGCATGTCATCGCCGTTCTGCCACGCCAGATGCCAGTCGAGGGTCTGGGTCAGGCATTGCTGCAAGGTCCAGCGTGGCTGCCAGCCGAGCACCTGACGGGCGCGACTACTGTCGAGGCGCAGCAGGCCAGCTTCGTGCAATTCACTTTTTTCGATGCGCAGACCGCGTGCCTGCGGCCAGCGACTGGCGAGCAGCTCGACCACTTCGCCGACGCTGCACATGTCCGCCTCGCCCGGGCCGAAGTTCCACGCCCCGGCGTATTCCGGGCCTTGTTCGTAGAGGCCGGCAGCCAGTTGCAGGTAACCGGCCAGCGGTTCCAGCGCGTGCTGCCACGGGCGTACGGCTTGCGGGTAACGCAGGGTCACCGGCTCGTCTGCAGTCCAGGCCTTGAGCACATCGGGAATCAGGCGCTCCGGGGCGAAATCACCGCCACCCAAAACGTTCCCGGCGCGCGCGGTGGCCAGGGCCAGACCGTGCTCGGCGTACTTGTCAGCCGGGAAGAACGACGCCGCATAAGACTGCGCCAACAGTTCGCAGCAAGCCTTGCTGCTGCTGTAAGGATCGTGCCCGCCGAGCGCTTCGTCCTCGCGGTACGGCCACAGCCATTCCTTGTTGGCGTAGACCTTGTCGGTGGTCACCAGCACGCAGGCGCGCACGCAACCGACCTGACGGATCGCTTCGAGCAGGTTCAGCGTGCCCATGACGTTGCTGGAATAAGTGCCCAGCGGGTCGCGATAGCCTTCACGCACCAGTGGCTGCGCGGCCAGGTGCAGGACGATCTCTGGCTCGGTGTCGGCGATGATCTCCAGCAACGCGCCGAGATCGCGCAGGTCGCCACGCTGATCGTTGATTCCTTCGTGAACTCGCGCCAGGTCATACAGGCTCGGTTCGGTCGAAGGATCCAGCGAGAAACCGCTGACGTGCGCGCCGAGGCTTTGCAGCCACAGGGTCAGCCAGCTGCCTTTGAAACCGGTGTGGCCGGTAATCAGGACGCGCTTGCCACGCCAGAAATCCGCACTCAGGCCCATTGCTTCCATGGGGCCTCCCCGCTCTGCCACAGCGCTTCGAGGTGGTTTTTGTCGCGCAGGGTGTCCATGGGTTGCCAGAAGCCGTCGTGCTCGAACGCCTTGAGCTGTTCATCCTGGGCCAGCCGTGCCAATGGCTCAGCCTCCCAGGTGGTTTCATCACCCGCGATATACGGCAACACTTTCGGCGACAGGACAAAAAACCCGCCATTGATCCAGCCGCCGTCACCGCGTGGTTTTTCAGTGAAACCGAGGACCTGATCACCCTGGCGCTCCAGGGCGCCGTAACGACCCGGTGGTTGCACCGCCGTCACGGTCGCCAGGCGGCCATGGGCCTTGTGGTACTCGACCAACTGGCGAATGTTCAAATCGGAAACGCCGTCGCCGTAAGTGAAGCAGAACGCCTCTTCATCCTTCAGATAACGGCCGGCACGCAGCAGACGGCCACCGGTCATGGTTTCCTCGCCGGTGTCGATGAGGGTGACACTCCAGGGCTCGCTGTAATTCTGATGCACGTCCATGCGGTTCTCGCGCATGTTGAACGTGACGTCGGAGGTGTGCAGGAAGTAATTGGCGAAGAAGTCCTTGATCGCGTAGCCCTTGTAGCCCAGGCAAATCACGAAGTCGTGGATTCCGTGGGCGGAATACTGCTTCATGATGTGCCAGAGAATTGGCTTGCCGCCGATCTCGATCATCGGCTTGGGCTTGAGGTGCGACTCTTCACTGATGCGCGTGCCGAGGCCACCCGCCAAAATTACTGCCTTCATCGTCTCCCCTCTTGTTCTTCACCGGGCTGCGCAGAGCTTTCTTGAGCGGCGCGCGCCTTCTGGCCAAACCTTTTGCCGCTGGCGGCGCCGCGGCGATGACCGCAAGCGCTCGTTTTATGGCGATTTGAGGGGGACTTGCAGGAAACGCGCCAGCTCGGCGAGTCCCCTGTCGAAGGGGCTGCAAGGTAAAAAAAGGGCAGACCCGAATGATAAATATCAGGTCCACCCTCTATATCTACACCTTCAGCCCCGCTGGAGGATCGACAGTGTTCGATTCAGAAATCAACCAAACATGGCAAACCCGTCGCTATTGGCTGGCAAATTGATAATTTGCCCGTTCGCCGTCTGAATTTGCTCAATGGTATCGAAGCCGGCGAACCAGCCCTTGAGCTGCACACCTTCCTGCGGCGTTGTACCTGGTGCAAAACTCGATCGATGCAGATACAGATCATCACCGACACGATCGGCCAACAGCTCTGAGCTGCCGATATACGACAGCACCAGTTTGTCTTGGCGGCTCGCGCCGTCATCCTGGATGGTTACCAGCGCTGAAGTATCGATGATGTAGCTGTCATCTCCTTCGCCGCCGTTGGCGAAACCAATGGACTTCAGCACCAACTGATCATCTCCAGCGCCACCAGACAAAGAGAAGTCCAGGCCAGTACCGGTCAACAGATCCTTGCCCTCCCCACCGTCAGCCATGCCATGAGTCACAGTGATGACATCGTCACCGACCTCGCCATAGGCTCGACTGCCGACATCGTTGGCAGCAGTGACGATCGTGTCATTGCCATTACCGCCATAAAGTGTGTCGGCCTGTGGTCCATTGGTTTGCCCAACCAGACTGAACGGCCCGATCGACGAAACCAGCCCGCCATACAAAGCATCGTTGCCGTCGCCACCATAGATAAGGTCGTTGCCCAAACCGCCTTCCAGGTAATTGACACCGGCGTTGCCGGTCAGGTTGTCATCGAAGTGACTGCCTACGACACGCTCGATATTGTGCAATACATCGCCTTGCGCATCGCCACCCTGGTTGACGTTGGTCAACAGGTTAATGTCTACGGCGCGAGTGCTGGTGATATACATGGCCGTGTCTTGGCCGTCGCGACCGTCAATCACATCCGCACCCAAGCCACCGATGAAAATATCGGTGCCTCGTGAACCGGCAAAGGTGTCATCGAAGTTGCTACCCTGGATGAGCTCAATATTGACGAACGTGTCTCCCGCAGCATCTCCTGTGTTGGCATTGCTGGTCAGGTCGATTGTGATCGCTGCCTCCGAAAACTCGTAACTGATCAGATCTTGCCCGACACCACCGTCTACCCCCATGGCAGCTGCACCGCCGTAGATTATATCGTTGAAGTTCGATCCTTTGATCACCTCAATGCCTGTGAAGGTGTCGCCGGCACCGATACCGGAATAGACATTGGTTTTCAGGTTGATAATCATCGCCACGGCGCTGTCGGCATACCCGACAGTGTCATAACCCGCACCGCCGATGAACTGGTCGGCGCCTGCGCCACCGTACAGCGTGTCATTGCCCGAGCCGCCGGTGATGATGTTGTCGCTGGCGTTGCCCCAACCGGTGTAAGCGTTGCTGCCGAGGAAGGTCAGGCGTTCGATATTGTCCGCCATGAACGTCTGGCTTGCAGTGACCACTGACACGCGCATTTCATCGTTGCCGCCATCCGCCTGTTCG
>NZ_JBIVMY010000015.1:100987-119400 GCF_044753325.1 Pseudomonas sp. NPDC088414
TGCCGAGGAAGGTCAGGCGTTCGATATTGTCCGCCATGAACGTCTGGCTTGCAGTGACCACTGACACGCGCATTTCATCGTTGCCGCCATCCGCCTGTTCGATGATGGCTGAAGCGACATTGGCGTTAATGTAGTAGATATCGTCGCCAGCGCCACCTTCGAAAGTGGCGACGGCCGTTGTCACGGTAAAGCTGTCATTGAAGGCTGAGCCGATGACTTTTTCGATGTTGAGCAAGGTGTCACCTTCGGCATCGCCACCGCGCCCTGCCTGAGCAACCCCCGATCGAATATCCACGTTGATCGCTTGAGTAGAGGACGAGTAGTCCACCGTGTCGATGCCGCTGCCACCATCGATCTTATCCGCGCCGCCGCTGCCCTTAATCACATCATTGCCACCCAAAGCGTTGATCTCGTCATCGCCGCTGGTACCTGTCAGCGTATCCACGCTGTTTGTCCCGTTTATGACTGCCATTACCTTCTTCCTTGCCTTGTTGTTGAACTAGATACCTTCAAATAACGCTGAGGTTAATTTTGTTTAAATCTTGCTTCGAGCTCATGACCACAGCCATTTCATGTAATACCAGAAGGGAGATATCCACTTGAGACGAAACAAAAACAGGCGACACAAGGTCGCCTGTTTTCGTCACCCGATCTCCCCATCACATCCGGCATGGAAAGCATCGTGGTGCGGTATCAGCCAAACATGGCAAACCCGTCACCATTGAGTGGCAGAACATCACCGTTGGCCGCCTGGAAGTGCTCGATGGTGTTGCCTCCCGCGAACCAGCCCTGCAACTTGACACCTTGGGCGGTTGGATCCGACACAGGGAAATAGCCGTCATTGAGGTACAGGTCATCCCCGACTCGCGCCAGTTGCAACGTCGCGGCTGACTGAACGTTGTTCAGGATCAGCGTGTCATTGGTGCTGTGGCCGTCGTCACGAATGGTCACCAACAGGCCGGTGTTGACGGTATACGTGTCATCACCTTCACCGCCGTTGGCATAGCCGTCGGCAGGCACACGCCCTACGGACAGGTTATAGAGGCCAAGGTTGAGCGAGTCATTGCCCGCCCCGCCCATCAACACGAAGTTGTCGCCCGTACCCGTCAGTGTGTCGTTACCGTCACCACCGTCGGCCTTGCCATGGACAACAACGATCGTGTCTCTGCCAGCCTCGCCATAGGCGATGGTGCCAACGTCGTCGGCAGCACTGTAAATGTAGTCGTCGCCATTACCGCCATACATCAGGTCCGCTTGCGGCCCGATGGCAACGCCAGCCACAGTGAACGGCGCGATCGGGGAAACCAGTCCGCCATACAGGGTGTCACTGCCGTCAGCGCCATACAGCACGTCATTGCCCAGTCCACCTTCCAGGAGGGTGCCGACTGCACTGGCTGTGATCGTGTCGTTGAAATGGCTGCCCACTACCCGCTCGATATTGAGCAGGACATCACCCTGGGCGTCCCCCCCCTGATTGACGTTGGTTGACAGGTTGATGTTCACGCCGGCAGCACTGTTGACGTACCACGCACTGTCGAACCCTTCACGCCCGTCGATCCGGTCGGCGCCTGCGCCGCCGACAAAAATGTCGGTGTAGATCGATCCGGACAAGGTGTCGTCGAAGTTGCTGCCCTGGTAAATCTCGAAACCGGCGAACGTGTCACCAGCAGCATCACCGGCGTTGGCGTTGGTTTTCAGGTCAATGGTCACGGCGCTGGCGGATTGCTCATAGCTGACCAGGTCGACGCCATCGGAACCGTCCATGGCCATGGCAGTGCTGGAACCGATGAAGATATCGCCGGCCTTGGAGCCCAGGAATCTTTCAATGCTTGAATAGGTATCACCTGCAGCAATTCCGGAATTGACTCCGGTCTTGAAGTTCAGGGTCACACCGACAGTGCTGTCGGTGTAGCCGACTGTGTCCATGCCTGCACCGCCGATGAACTGGTCGGCACCATCACCACCGAACAGGATGTCGTTGCCGATGCCGCCAGTGATGATGTTGTCGATCGCATTGCCGTAACCGATGAACGCGCCAGTGCCGTTGTAAGTCAGGCGCTCGACGTTGGCGTTCAGGCTGATTTGACCGTAGTTGGTTCGCACCTCGTCATTGCCACCGCCCACCTGTTCGATGACCGTGCCGCCTGCGCCGTTGATGATGTAAACATCATCACCCGCGCCGCCTTCGAAGGTCGCTGTGAGCAGGTCAATGCTGAAGGTGTCGTTGAAGGCGGTACCAATGACTTTCTCGATGTTGATCAGGGTATCGCCTTCCGAGTCGCCACCGATGCCCGCACGCCCTGGGGTGTTGTAGCGGATGTCGACGTTGATTGCGGCCGCCGAGGTCGAGTAGTCCACGGTGTCCATCGTTCCCGCGCCGCCATCGAAGGCAATCGCCCGGCTGTCGGCGACGAAGGTGTCGTTGAAGTTCGAACCACGGATGCTTTCGATGCCGGTGAAGGTGTCACCGGTGGCGATGCCACTGTGCACGCCGGTCTTCAGGTTGACGGTCACGCCAACGGTGCTGTCGGTGTAGCCCGCGATGTCGAAACCGGCGCCACCGATAAACTGGTCGGCACCGTCGCCACCAAACAGGATGTCGTTGCCGATGCCGCCGGTGATGATGTTGTCGATCGCATTGCCGTAACCGGTGAATGCGCCGGTGCCGGTGTAAGTCAGGCGCTCGACGTTGGCATTCAGGCCGATTTGACCGAAATTGGTCCGCACTTCGTCATTGCCGCCGCCCACCTGCTCGATGACCGTCGCAGTGCCGGTGTTGAGGATGTACACATCATCACCCGCGCCACCCTCGAAGGTCGCCGTGATGGCGTCGATGCTGAAGGTGTCGTTGAAGGCGGTACCAATGACCTTTTCGATGTTGAACAGGGTATCGCCTTCCGAGTCGCCACCGATGCCTGCACGGCCTGGCGCGTTGTAGCGCATGTCGACGTTGATCGCGGCCGCCGAGGTCGAGTAGTCCACGGTGTCCATCGTTCCCGTGCCGCCATCGAAGGCAATCGCCCGGCTGTCGGCGACGAAGGTGTCGTTGAAGTTCGAACCACGGATGCTTTCGATGCCGGTGAAGGTGTCACCGGTGGCGATGCCACTGTGCACGCCGGTCTTCAGGTTGACGGTCACGCCAACGGTGCTGTCGGTGTAGCCCGCGATGTCGAAACCGGCGCCACCGATAAACTGGTCGGCGCCGTCGCCACCAAACAGGATGTCGTTGCCGCTACCGCCGGTGATGATGTTGTCGCTGGCATTGCCGTAACCGGTGAATGCACCGGTACCGGTGTAGGTCAGGCGCTCGACGTTGGCATTCAGACCCAGCACGCCAGCGTTGGTGCGCACTTCGTCATTACCACCGCCCGCCTGTTCGATGACCGTCGCGGTGCTGGTATTGAGGATGTACACATCATCACCCGCGCCACCCTCGAAGGTCGCCGTGATGGCGTCGATGCTGAAGGTGTCGTTGAAGGCCGTACCAATGACCTTCTCGATGTTGATCAGGGTATCGCCTTCAGAGTCGCCACCGATGCCTGCACGGCCTGGCGCGTTGTAACGCATGTCGACATTGATTGCGGCCGCCGAGGTCGAATAGTCCACGGTGTCCATGGTTCCCGTGCCGCCATCGAAGGCAATCGCCCGGCTGTCGGCGACGAAGGTGTCGTTGAAGTTCGAACCACGGATGCTTTCGATATCGGTGAAAGTGTCGCCAGTGGCAATACCGCTGTGCACGCCGGTTTTCAGGTTGACGGTCACGCCAACGGTGCTGTCGGTGTAGCCCGCGATGTCGAAACCGGCGCCACCGATGAACTGGTCGGCACCGTCGCCACCAAACAGGGTGTCGTTGCCGATGCCGCCGGTGATGATGTTGTCGCTGGCGTTGCCGTAACCGACGAATGCGCCGGTGCCGGTGTAGGTCAGGCGCTCGACGTTGGCGTTCAGACCCAGTACGCCAGCGTTGGTGCGCACTTCGTCATTACCGCCACCCGCCTGCTCGATGACCGTCGCGTTACTGGTGTTGAGGATGTACACGTCATCACCCGCGCCACCTTCGAAGGTCGCCGTGATGGCGTCGATGCTGAAGGTGTCGTTGAAGGCGGTACCGATGACCTTTTCGATGTTGATCAGGGTATCGCCTTCCGAGTCGCCACCGATGCCCGCACGGCCTGGCGCGTTGTAGCGGATGTCGACGTTGATTCCGGCCGCCGAGGTCGAGTAGTCCACGGTGTCCAGGGTTCCCGTGCCACCATCGAAGGCAATCGCCCGGCTGTCGGCAACGAAGGTGTCGTTGAAGTTCGAACCACGGATGCTTTCGATATCGACGAAGGTATCACCCTTGGCAATCCCCGAGTTGACGCCGGTCTTCAGGTTGACGGTGACACCAACGGTGCTGTCGGTGTAGCCCGCGATATCGAAACCGGCGCCACCGATGAACTGGTCGGCGCCGTCGCCACCAAACAGGGTGTCGTTGCCGCTACCGCCGGTGATGATGTTGTCGCTGGCATTTCCGTAACCGGTGAATGCACCGGTACCGGTGTAGGTCAGGCGCTCGACGTTGGCATTCAGACCCAGCACGCCAGCGTTGGTGCGCACTTCGTCATTACCGCCACCCGCCTGCTCGATGACCGTCGCGGTGCTGGTGTTGAGGATGTACACGTCATCACCCGCGCCACCCTCGAAGGTCGCCGTGATGGCGTCGATGCTGAAGATGTCGTTGAAGGCGGTACCGATGACCTTTTCGATGTTGATCAGGGTATCGCCTTCCGAGTCGCCACCGATGCCCGCACGGCCTGGCGCGTTGTAGCGGATGTCGACGTTGATCGCGGCCGCCGAGGTCGAGTAGTCCACGGTGTCCATGGTTCCCGTACCGCCATCGAAGGCAATCGCCCGGCTGTCGGCGACGAAGGTGTCGTTGAAGTTCGAACCACGGATGCTTTCGATATCGACGAAGGTGTCACCCTTGGCAATCCCCGAGTTGACGCCGGTCTTCAGGTTGACGGTGACACCAACGGTGCTGTCGGTATAGCCCGCGACGTCGAAACCGGCACCGCCGATAAACTGGTCTGCACCGTCGCCACCGAACAGGGTGTCGTTGCCGATACCACCAGTGATGATGTTGTCGCTGGCGTTGCCGTAACCGGTGAATGCGCCGGTACCGGTGTAGGTCAGGCGCTCGACGTTGGCGTTCAGACCCAGTACGCCAGCGTTGGTGCGCACTTCGTCATTACCGCCACCCGCCTGCTCGATGACCGTCGCGTTACTGGTGTTGAGGATGTACACATCATCACCCGCGCCACCCTCGAAAGTCGCCGAGATGGCGTCGATGCTGAAGGTGTCGTTGAAGGCCGTACCGATGACCTTCTCGATGTTGATCAGGGTATCGCCTTCAGAGTCGCCACCAATGCCCGCACGACCTGGCGCGTTGTAGCGCATGTCGACATTGATTGCGGCCGCCGAGGTCGAGTAGTCCACGGTGTCCAGGTTCCCCACGCCGCCATCGAAGGCAATCGCCCGGCTGTCGGCGACGAAGGTGTCGTTGAAGTTCGAACCCAGAATGCCTTCAATGCCGGTGAAGGTGTCACCGGCGGCAATACCGCTGTGCACACCGGTTTTCAGGTTGACGGTCACGCCAACGGTGCTGTCGGTGTAGCCCGCGATGTCGAAACCGGCACCGCCGATGAACTGGTCGGCGCCCGCGCCACCGAACAGGGTGTCGTTGCCGCTACCGCCAGTGATGATGTTGTCGCTGGCATTGCCGTAACCGACGAATGCACCGGTACCGGTGTAGGTCAGGCGCTCGACGTTGGCATTCAGACCCAGCACGCCAGCGTTGGTGCGCACTTCGTCATTACCGCCACCCGCCTGCTCGATGACCGTCGCGTTACTGGTGTTGAGGATGTACACATCATCACCCGCGCCACCTTCGAAGGTCGCCCCGACGGTCTCGATGCTGAAGGTGTCGTTGAAGGCCGTACCAATGACCTTTTCGATGTTGAACAGGGTATCGCCTTCCGAGTCGCCACCGATGCCTGCACGGCCTGGCGCGTTGTAGCGCATGTCGACGTTGATCGCGGCAGCCGAGGTCGAGTAGTCCACGGTGTCCAGGTTCCCCACGCCGCCATCGAAGGCAATCGCCCGGCTATCGGCGACGAAGGTGTCGTTGTAGTTCGAACCCAGGATGCCTTCGATGTCGGTGAAGGTGTCACCGGCGGCAATACCGCTGTGCACGCCGGTCTTCAGGTTGATGGTCACGCCGACAGTACTGTCGGTGTAGCCCGCGACGTCGAAACCGGCACCGCCGATGAACTGGTCGGCGCCCGCGCCACCGAACAGGGTGTCGTTGCCGATACCACCGGTGATGATGTTGTCGCTGGCGTTGCCGTAACCGGTGAATGCGCCGGTGCCGGTGTAAGTCAGGCGCTCGACGTTGGCGTTCAGGCCCAGCACGCCATAGTTGGTGCGCACCTCGTCATTGCCGCCGCCCGCCTGCTCAATGACCGTCGCGTTGCCGGTGTTGAGAATGTACACATCATCGCCCGCGCCACCTTCGAAGGTCGCCCCGATGGTATCGATGCTGAACGTATCGTTGAAGGCCGTACCGATGACTTTCTCGATGTTGAACAGGGTATCGCCTTCCGAGTCGCCACCAATGCCCGGACGCCCTGGCACGGTGTAACGGATGTCGATATTGATGCCTGCGGCAGACGCCGAGTAATCCACCGTGTCGGTACCTGCACCGCCATCGATCTTGTCGGCACCGGCCCCACCCATGATCAGATCATTGCCACCCAGGCCATTGATCTCGTCATCACCACTGGTACCGTTCAGCGTATCCGCGCCGTTTGTCCCGTTTATAACTGCCATTACTTCTTCCTTGCCTTGTTTGTGAACCGGTACAGGCCAGCGTGGCGATCACACGTCATCGCGGCGAAATTTTCTGGAACAGCGATTGTGTTGATATCGACAGGAAATACCCAATCCTTGAGCCCGCCGAAAAGAAATGTATCGGGAATGAAATAAAGACGAACAGGCAGGCAAAAAAAAACAGGCGACTGTGAAAGTCGCCTGTTTTTCGCTACTGCCCGGACGAACCGATCAATCCGCCAGCCAGCCATTCTCCCAGTAACGCAGATTGTCGCCGCGCAAGATGTAGTCGCGCAGCACCACCTCGCGCAACTCGTCCCCCATGCGGTAGCTCGCATCCGGGTCGGCCAAGTGCATGCGGATTGCCTGCAGCCATTCATCCGTGGTGTTGGTCTTGATCCGTGTGCACGGCAGGTAACCGCGATAGGCCTCGGTGTCGGTGCAGATCACCGGATAGCCGCAGGCGCCGTACTCCAGCAGACGCAGGTTACTCTTGCAGTCGTTGAAGATGTGGAACTCCAGCGGTGCCAGGGCCAGATCGAGATTGAGGCTGGCCAGTTTCGCCGGGTACGCATCAAGGGGAATCACCCCGTGGAACTCATGCATGTAGGGACGCAGGTCATCCGGGCACATGCCGAAAAACACCCAGTCGACCTCATCCGCCAGTTCGCGCACGACATCGGCGATCACCGCCAGGTCACCATGGTGACTGGTGCCGCCGCCCCAGCCGACGCGAGGCTTTTTCGAAGTGCGGCGCTGGCTGCGCAGGTTGCACCAGAACTCTTTCGCCAACATGTTCGGTACGACGCGAATGTCGTGATGCATGTCCGACAATGCGTTGGCCAATGGCTGAGTCGAAACCACGACACGGTCGCACATGCCGATTGCCCGGCGAACAATGCGTTCCATTTCAAACTTGTCCGGCATGTTGCGGATATGCGCATTGCGATGCGGCACATCAATGACGTAGTCATCCAGCTCGTAGATGCGCCGCGCATTGAAGTAGTTGCGCAGCACCGGCATTTCGTTGACCGACGCCTCGGTGTAACGCCCTTGCAGAACGATTACATCAGGCGACATGCGCTCGATTTCAACGATCGGCGGCAGGTTCACGCTATAGCGAATCTGCCCTTGCACCCGCCCTGCCGCTTCGAGTTCGATCAGCGGTTGCGTGACACGATAGTGACCGATCGCCGAGGCGTTGATCGGCAACCCGAGAATCTTCGGCTGGGTGCCAGTGCTGAAAGGACTCCAGCCGGTGCGCAGGCCCGGTTCGAGCGTGAAGCTCGAGCCCGTGTGCTTGTGCAAAGACAGATTGGGATTGTAGGCAGGGTCACGGGCAACGACCGGCAGCCAGCGCTTGAAGAACGTTTCTTCCTGCTGATTGTGCGAGACCCCTTCCTCATCGTTGACCGCATCGACCGGCTGCGCGCCCAGCGCCAGCGCCGCATAGGGCGTCCACACCACCAGATAACCCTGGCGGGCTACGCGCAGCGCCAGATCCACTTCATACAGCATGCGCGGCAGGCTCTGCTCATCCAGGCCGCCCACTGCATCGAACACTGACTTGCGCACCATCAGGCAATCGGCGCCAACGGCGCTCAGATCCTGGACCACCTGCAAACGGAACATGTAGCCGGAGGATTGCATCGACTGGCCATAGAACGGCAAGCCGGCCGGCCCCTGCAAACCGAGCACCAGACCCGCATGCAAAACATAGCCATCAGGATTGAAAAGCTTGGCACCAACGATGCCGACTTCCGGGCGCTGCGCGTGATTGAGCAGTTCGTCGAGCCAGTCAGCCTGAGTGATCACCGTATAAGGATTGAGCAGCAGGACGTATTCGCCCCTTGCCTGACTCACGGCAAAGTTGCGCAATGCGGCGACATTGCCCTGCTGTGGGTAACTCAGCACGCGTACACGCTCGCTGCCCAATTGCGCCATGCCGTCCAGCCAGGCACGGGCCTCGGCGGTCTGACTGCCATTGTCGACCAGCAGCAGCTCATATTCGCTGTAAGCGGTTTTTTCCAGCAGGCTCTCGACGCAGCGTTGCAGCGCCGCAATCTGGTCGCGGGTCGAAATGATGATCGAGACCAGCGGCCGATGCGCATGCCGATAATCGACTCGATTGAGCAGGTCGACACTGCCTCGGCGCAGGTCGTGGGAGATACCCAGACGGTCAAGATGGGCCGACAGCAATCGTGAATTGTTTTGCGTCACGGCCGGCAGCGACAGCCACTGGGTCAGGTCGAATGTCGACTCGATGGCAATCTCGGCCAGGTGTCCGACCGCCTGGGTGCCGTGATCCTCAACCATGCGCCAGAGCATGTCGTGAGGCGCAAGCTCAGTGAAGGTCGAATCGAAACCGCCGAGCGCCAGAAAAACCTCGCGCCGGAACGCCAGCGCGCGGCCGACAAAAGGGTAGCTGCGCAGCAGATCCAGGTTGAAGTCGGGCTTGAATGCCGGCTCCACCGATTCCCCTGCGCGCAAGCTGCCTTCATCGCTGTACAGACAATGCAGGGCGCTGTTGAAGGCGATGCGCTCGGCCATCATCAGCAGGGCCGGGGGCACCAGACGATCACCGGCGCGCAGCAGATAAAACCAGTCAGCACCTTCCAGCTGCGGCAGCAGTTGATTGATCTGTTGCAGGTAATCGTCCTGCAACGGCAAATGGAACACCCGACCGTCCAGTACCGGCTCGGAACAATCGGTGGACAGTACCAGCGTCAACTCGGGTGGATAGACCTGCGCGGCGAGACTCTCCAGGGTGCGTTCCAGCGCCGCCGAACTGCCCTGCTCATCCACCACGACTGGCACGATTCGCGGCGTGGACGGCCAGCTCGCCAGCGTGTCCGGCAGCAGTCTGTTCTGCACGTCGCTGAGCCTGCGGCACTCCAGCCATTGCGCATAGAGTTCGGCAAAACTCTGGCTGTCCGCGCCGACCTGCCAGATCTGCGCACTTTGTTTGGTACCCAGCGTGCGGCTCAGCGGCAGCTCCACCCAGACCCGGGGCGACTCATCTGCCTTGGGCATGGGCACATAACGCACCCAGCCCTTGGCGGGCGCCGATTCGCCGCTGCGCGCCTTGAGCATTTGCAGCAGCCATTGCTGCTCGACGGCCAGAGCATCCTTCATCACTTGCTGGCCACTCAGGCGATCCGGATACAGGCGTTCGATACTCAAGACATGATTGGAGATCACCGCGTTGCCGCGTCGCAGCAGACACACGAACAATGCGAAATCCAGGCTCGCCACAAAACAGTGGCCCGGCTGCGTCAACGCCGGCAGCAATTCGACAACGTCGGCGCGGCGGAACAGGGCATTACTGAAACCACCGAGAAGGTTCGACGGGAACGTCTCGAAGAGCGCCAGCAGGTCCTCCCCCTTGAACAATCCACTGACCGGTGACAGTGGCGTATTTTCCAGGCGTGAAGGCAGGACCATGTCGTCGGCGTCCCAGAACAGACGCTGGGCCAGCACCAGATTGACTTCGTCACGATTGGCCAAGACATCAGCCTGACGCTCGATACAGCTGGCGAACAGCTGATCGTCGTCACACAAAAACTTGATGAATTCGCCTTGGGCCAGATCCAGGCAGGCTTGCAGATTGCCGACCATGCCCAGGGTGCGCGGGTTACGCACGTAATGCACGACAACCCCGCTCTGCTCGGTTATCGCCGCGACGATGGCTTCGATTTCAGGACCACGACTGTCATCACACACGATGATTTCGAGATGGCCATAGCCCTGGCTGACGGCGCTGCGCAATGCGCGCTCGAAGAAGCGCGGGTTGAAGGCAGGAATGACAAGGCTGACGAGGGGAAGTGAATTCACGGCGGGCTCGCAGGCGGTACGAGCCCGCTCGGTAAAGCGAGCCCATGAAACCGCAAAAAACATTAACTGAAGAACTGGGCAAACGGGCGCTCGCGCGCCCGTTCAGTGTCAGATCTTGTTGAACAGACCCAACTGACTGATTTTGCTGAAGGCCAATTGCGAGGCTTGCAGCATGGTCTGCTGCAACGTCAGGCGGGTCATCACCTCGGCCGGATCCGAGTCACGGATCGAACCCTGGGTCATGGTGTTGGCCTGGATCAGACTCTGGTTGGTCGTGTCCTGATCATCGAGCGACTGCCCGCGAGCACCGATCGAGGTCACCGCAGCGCCAATCTGGTTGGAAGCGCTGTCGAGATTGCCCAACGCCGATTCCATGGCCCCCTGGAATTTCTGCTTGACCACCGGATCACCATCGATCGGCAGGTTCAGCGCCGTGACCATCTGACCCAGGGTGTCGAGTACGTTCTGGGTCTGGTGGTTGTTGGACTGGATCGAGAACTGATCGCCCGCGCCCGGCGTACCGCCGATGGCGAAAGTCACACCGGCAGCCGTGGCGTTGCCACCGACCATGGTGCCCGAGGACACCGGTTTGCTGTCAGCGGTCACGGGGGCCGCGTACAGATCGAAGTCGGTGGCGCTGGTGAACTTCAGCACCGCACCGCCGCCCGACGGGAAAGCCCCACTGTAGGCCGCCTGATCGGTCACGCTGGCGCCGGTGATCACTGCGGTCGACGGGTTGCCGGGGCTGCGCGCGGTGGTGAAAGAGTCAGGCGTGGCCGACAGCTGGAAGCTGTGACCGGCGATGACTGCGTCAGGGTTAGTGTCACCGGCCTTGAGGTTGATGTTCAACTTCAAGTCAACGCCACGGAAGCTGACGGCCTGGTTAGTACCGTTGCTATTGCTGATCACACCGTTCTGGCTGGCTTCGGACGTCACGTCGTTGCCCAGGGCATCGGTGATCTTCAACTGGGTGCTGCTGACAAAGCTGACAGTGTATGGCTGTCCGCCGGAGAATTTGGCGTTGTATGTCGCCGCTGTGCCGACCGTACCGTTGGACAGCACCACACGACCGTCATCCACCGCCGGAGCGGTCATGTTGGTCTGGGTGCGACTGGTGTTGATGGTCTGCTGGAACGCATCCCAACCGGTGGTGTTGGTCGCGACCGACATGCCGTCACCAATGCCCAGGTTGATCTGAGTCTGGTCACCGTTGTAGGTGTAGGTGCCGTCGACGTTCTGCGAGTACGGCGCGGTATCGGTCTTGGAACCGGAGAACAGATAGTTGCCGTTGGCGTCCTTGGAATTCATCAGGCCCAGCACCTGTTGCTGGATCTGGCCCAGTTCCGCCGCGTACGCCTTGCGGTCAGCATCGGTGGCGATGCCGTTGTTGGCGGCCAGGCCGATTTCCTTGGCGCGCTGCAGTGCCGTGGTGATGGAGTTCAATGTGGACTCCTGCACGGTCAGCGCGCTCTTGGTGGTGTCGATGTTGCCCTGATACTGGTCGAGCATCGCACTTTGCTGACCCAGCTTGAGCAGACGACCGGCGCCGATCGGATCGTCGGCAGCAGTGTTGATGCGCTGCAGGCTGCTCGCTTCGTTGGCGGTCGCGACCGTCTTGCTGTAGTTGCGCTGATATTGAGCAGCTTGCGTCGCGTAATACTGGGCGGTGGAAATGCGCATGAATTACGACTCCTTAAAGACTGTTGATCAGCGTGGCGAAAGTTTCCTGCGCAGCTTTGATGATCTGCGAAGACGCTGTGTAGTACTGCTGATACTTGACCAGGTTGCCGGTCTCTTCATCGAGGTTGACCTGGGACAGCGAGTCGCGCGCGCCCTTGGCCTGATCGAGGATCACCGAAGTGGCGTCGCTGTCGGACTTGCTCTGCGCAGCCTTGGTACCGACGTTGGTCACCAGTTTGTTGTAGGCGTCCGTCAGGCTGATGCCTTTGCTGCCGCTGCCGGTGTCCACGGTCTGCTTGGTCTGCAGGCCAACCAGCGCCTGGGCGTTGCGGTTGTCCGAAGAGGCTGCGCCGGTCAGGTTGATGGTGAAGGTCTCGCCGGACTTCGGCGTCGCGCCCACGGTGGTCTGCACGGTGAAGGTCTTCTGCACGTTCGGCGTGACCGTGGTGTCCATCACCGGCGCACCGGTGGAGTCGACCATGCCGACCTTGAGGTTCAAGGTGTTGGCCTGCCCCGGCACGATGGTGCCCGAACCGATGGTGTTGCCCTTGGCGTCGACCATGTTGTACGACTGGCTGCCGCTGGCGACCGCACCGAACACCAGTTTGACCGGCGTCGAATATTTGAGCGCATTCTGCAACTCGGCCTGCGACGCCGGGTTGTAGATGTCGATCGAATCGGTCAGCGTCGGCTGGGTGTAGGTACCGGAGTTGTTGGCACTGGCCACCCCGGTCAGCGGTGCTGCCGCAGCGATTTTCTTCGGATCGGTCAGCACGGTCTGGATGGAACTGGCTGCGTTACGGGTCGGCGTCACCTTGAAGGTGTCGCCAGCGCTCAGGGCGCCGCCGTTGAGGGCCAGGGTGAAGCCGTCGATCACCGGCGGTGGCGTGGTCGTGGTGCTGAACGAGCCCATGTCGGTGCCATCGGAGCGCTTGACCGAATAGTTGGTGGCGCTGGTGAAGGTCACCTGATAATCGCTGGTGGTCAGCTTGCCGGTGTCCTTGATGGTGACATCGAGGTTGCCCGAACCTGCGCTGTTGCCCGACTGCGCAATGCTGCGCTGGCTGACCAGCGCGGCACTGTTGATGTTGTTGAAGAGCGCTGCGCCGAAGTCACCGTTCTTGTCGATGCCCTGGGCTTGCTGGCTGTTGATCTGATCGGCGACGACCAGCGCGACACGCCCCAGCTCATTGAGCGACGGATCGAGCACTTCCTTGCGATAGGTCAGCAGGCCGCCGATTTCGCCGCCGCTCATGGCCGACGTGATGTCGATGACGCTTGAGCCACGGTCCATCTGAATGGCCATGCGCGTCGGATCGTCCTTGCTCGGCACGGTGCTCAGGGTGTTGGTGGTGTTGCCGATCACCAGCGGCTGGCCGGTGCCGATATACACGTCAAAACTGGTGCCACGTTCGACGACCTGTGCACCGGTCAGCTCGGAGAGCTGGCGCACCGCTTCATTACGGGTGTCGAGCAGGTCGTTCGGCTGGCCGCCGCTGGTGGAAATCTCACCGATCTTCTGGTTCAGATTGGCAATCGAAGTGGCCAGCTTGTTGACCTGGGAGGTCATGTCGCCCAGGTTGCCGTTGATCGTGGTGTTCTGATCGTTCAGCTGTTTGGCCAGCGCATTGAAACGGCTGGTCAGCGCCTGCGCCCCCGTCAGCACCGACTGACGAGAAGTGTCGTCAGTGGCCGAGGTCGCCACGCCCTGCATCGTGGTGAAGAACTTCTGCAGCACACCGGTCAGGCCAGTGTTGGTATCGGACATCGAGGCATCCAGCGCAGTGGCCTGGGCACCGTACGCAGCCGCTTCGCTGTTGAGCGAGGTGGCGGTATGCAGCTGGTTTTCGAGGTAAGAGTTGTAGACCCGGCGCACGTCAGCCAGGGTGGTACCGGTACCGATGAAGACGTTGCCGAACTGCTGCGAGGCCTTGGTGCCCTGCACGGTTTGCTGGCGTGAATAACCGGCGGTGTCGACGTTGGCAATGTTGTTACCTGTCGTCGCCAGAGAGGAAGAGCTCGCGGCCAACCCCGACATCCCGATATTGAGCAAACTCATGATTCAAACCTTACCGTATGTTTATAGAGGCGTCGTGGAAACGCCGGCCGCAGCGTAGTTTTCGAAACTGTTCATCTGCTTGGCTATCTGCGAAATCTTCGTCGCGTAGTTCGGGTCGGTCGCGTAACCGGCCTTTTGCAACTCGCGTACAAACTGTTCTGGGTTATCGGCCGACTTCACCACATCTTGATAGCGATTGTTGGTCTGCAGCAAAGTCACCAGATCGTGGAAACTGTCCTTGTACGAGGCGTAGGAACGGAACTGCGCCGTCTCCTTGACCATCTGCCCGTTGCGGAACTCGCTGGTGATCGCCCGGGCCGAATCGCCGGTCCAGTTGCTGCTGGCTTTGATCCCGAACAGGTTGTGACTGCTGCTGCCATCCTGGGCGCGCATGACCGATTTGCCCCAGCCGGTTTCCAGTGCGGCTTGCGCCACCAGATAACGCGGATCGACGCCAATACGCGCAGCGGCTTCTTTGGCCATCGGCAGCATGGTGTTGACGAATTCGTCGGCGGAGCTGAAGGCGCGCTTGGCCGGTGCCAGCGGAATCTGCGCCATGGCCCGGCCGTAAATCTGCATCTGCCCGCCGGACGCTTTCGCATCTTCGGCACGGCTCAGCCAGTCGCCGTTGTACAGCGGGCCGGCGCCGGTGGCGGCCGTGGTCGCGGTGCGTTGCGGCAACGCATTGGCGGCGGTCGGCGTGGCGGAAGGCACCAGACCGGCGAGCAAACGATCGGCCAGTTTCGGCGGCAATGCCAGACGACGCTTGTTGATCATCGCCATGTCATTGCTGTGCGAGGCTTCGGTAGTAGCCACACGCCCGGAACGCGAGGCCCACAACGGACGCTCGCCATTGAGCCGCGATAACGGCCCGTTGGTGGCGGTGGTGCCGGCGGCAATCGGGGTCTGCACCGCAGCGGCTTTCGCCGCCTCTTGCTTGGCGGCGGACGCAGCTGCAGCCTCACCCGGCGCCAGCGGCTTGTTCCTCGACATCTGCTTCATCAGCACGTCGGCCAGACCGATACCACCGCCCTCGCGGGACAGCGACACCGCCAGTTGCTGGTCGTACATTTCCTGATATTGCTTGGCCGCCGGAGTGTTCATCGGGTTGTCTTTACCCAGCGCCTCGGTGGCCGAACGCATCGACTTGAGCATTTCGCCGAGGAACAGCGATTCGAATTCCTGCGCCACCTTGCGCATGTTCGCATCGCTGTTCTTGTCGCCGACCTTGAGCTGGTTCAGACGATTGAGGTCGGAGTACGACCCCGAATCGCCCGTGCCCACCAGACTGCCTTTGCGCATATCCATGGTCGCCGTCCTCAGATCACGATCAGGTCGGCTTGCAACGCGCCGGCCTGCTTGAGTGCTTCGAGAATGGCCATCAGGTCACCCGGTGCCGCGCCGACCTGGTTCACCGCCCGCACGATTTCGTCGAGGGTGGTGCCCGGGCCGAACTTGAACATCGGCTTGGCTTCCTGCTGGGCATTGACCCGCGAGCGTGGCACCACGGCGGTCTGCCCATTGGACAACGGGCCCGGCTGGCTGACGATCGGGTCTTCGGTGATGGTCACGGTCAGGCTGCCGTGGGTCACGGCCGCCGGCGAAACTTTCACGTTCTGGCCGATCACGATGGTGCCGGTACGCGAGTTGATAATGACTTTCGCCACCGCCTGACCCGGGTCGACTTCAAGGTTTTCGAGGATCGACAGATAGTCGACGCGCTGGCTCGGATCCAGCGGCGCCGTCACCCGGATCGAGCCACCGTCGATGGCTTGCGCCACGCCAGGGCCGAGCATGTCGTTGATCTTGTCGACGATGCGCTTGGCGGTGGTGAAGTCGGAACGGTTGAGGTTCAGCGTCAGGCTGTTGCCCTGGTTGAAACCGCTCGGCACCGAACGCTCGACCGAAGCACCGCCCGGAATACGACCGGCCGACGGAACGTTGACGGTGATCTTCGAACCGTCACGACCTTCGGCATCGAAACCACCCACCACCAGGTTGCCCTGAGCGATGGCGTAGACGTTGCCGTCGATACCCTTGAGCGGGGTCAGCAACAGGGTGCCGCCGCGCAGGCTCTTGGAGTTACCGATCGAAGACACGGTGATGTCGACCTGCTGCCCCGGTTTGGCGAACGCCGGCAGATCGGCACTCACCGACACCGCCGCGACGTTTTTCAACTGCACGTTGCCCGACCCTGGCGGCACCTTGATGCCGAACTGCGAGAGCATGTTGTTGAAGGTCTGCAGGGTGAACGGGGTTTGCGTCGTCTGGTCGCCGGTACCGTTAAGCCCGACCACCAGGCCGTAACCGATCAACTGGTTGGAACGCACGCCGGAAATGCTGGCGATATCTTTCAGCCGCTCGGCGTGGGCACCAAAGGCTGCGGACAACAGGGCCGCAGCCAGCATGAGGCTCTTGAAATTCAAAGTCGCCACCTAGAAAGGGAACAGCGGGCTGAGGAAGAAACGGTCGAACCAGCCTGGCTGACTCGCATCGGCAAACGAACCGGTGCCCGAGTAGGTGATGCGCGCATCGGCGACACGGGTCGACGACACGGTGTTGTCGGTGGCGATGTCATCGGCACGCACCAGACCGGCGATCCGCACCAGCTCATCGCCGGTGTTGAGGGTCATCCACTTCTCGCCGCGCACGGCGATGATGCCGTTGGGCAGCACATCGGCCACGGTCACGGTGATCGAACCGGTCAGGGTGTTGCCCTGCGCCGCCTTGCTGTCGCCCTTGGTCGCGCGGTCGCCGCTGTAGCCGACGTCCAGGCTCAGGTCATTGCCACCCAACGGGTTGTTGGTGGTGCCACTGCCGCCAAACAGCGAAGTCAGGCCGATGCCGGTCTTGCTGTTCTTGGCCACTTGGGAGTTGGCGTTTTTGCTGGCCTGCGTCTTCTCGTTCAGGGTGATGGTGATGATGTCACCGACCCGGAACGCCTTGCGGTCGCTGTACAGGTTCTGCTCGAAACCTGCCTGATAGATCGAGCCGTTGTTGGCGGCTGCCGGCAACGGCGTGCGTGGCAACACCGGAGCGTAATAAGGGTCATTGGGCTTGGGCGTCGGTGCGACGCAGCCCGCGAGCGAGACGACCCCACCCAATGCCAGAACAGATACGAAGCGTTTCATGACCCTACCTCACGGTGTTGCTGGCGACCGTATGGCCGCCCCATAGACTTGATTACAGATTCTGCGTTACGAACGAGAGCATCTGGTCGGCGGTGGAGATCACCTTGGAGTTCATCTCGTAGGCGCGCTGAGTGGTGATCATGTTGACCATCTCTTCAACGGTGCTGACGTTGGAACCTTCCAGGGTGTTCTGCAGCGTGGTACCGAAACCGTTCAGGCCCGGGGTGCCGATTTGCGGCGCGCCGGAAGCAGCGGTTTCCAGGAACAGGTTGTTGCCCACTGCCTGCAGACCAGCCGGGTTGATGAAGTCGGCGGTTTGCAGGTTGCCGATCACCTGAGCGGCCGGGTTGCCTGGCACCGTGATCGACACAGTGCCGTCGGTGCCGACGGTGAAGCTCTGCGCGTTGTTCGGGATGACGATGGCCGGCTCCAGGGCGAAACCGCTGGCGTTGACGATCTGGCCATTGGAGTCGAGGTGGAAGGTGCCGTCACGGGTGTAGGACGTGGTGCCGTCCGGCTGCAGGATCTGGAAGAAACCGCGACCGTCGATGGCCATGTCCAGCGGCTGCTCGGTGGTTTGCAGGCTGCCGGCGGTGAAGTTTTTCTGGGTGCCGACGATGCGCACACCGGTACCCAGTTGCAGACCCGACGGCAGTTCGCTGTCCTGGGTCGACTGGGCGCCTGGCTGGCGCTTGATCTGATACAGCAGGTCCTGGAACTCGGCACGGTCACGTTTGAAACCCGTGGTCGAGACGTTCGCCAGGTTGTTGGAAATGGTGGTCAGGTTGGTGTCCTGGGGGGACAGACCAGGTTTGGCACCCCATAGAGCCGGACGCATT
>NZ_JBIVMY010000016.1:0-117190 GCF_044753325.1 Pseudomonas sp. NPDC088414
TCAGTCCGACCACCGAACTGCCGTAGAAACCCGACTGGAGTCGCGTGCGCATCCCGGTTTCGCCGGAAGTCGACCGGATCAAGAGCCTGCTGCGCAAGCACAAGCTGCACAGCGTCTGCGAAGAAGCGTCCTGCCCGAACCTGGGCGAGTGCTTCTCCGGCGGCACCGCGACCTTCATGATCATGGGCGACATCTGCACCCGTCGTTGCCCGTTCTGCGACGTTGGCCACGGTCGTCCGAAACCACTGGACGTCAACGAGCCGGAAAGCCTGGCGATCGCCATTGCCGACCTCAAGCTCAAGTACGTGGTGATCACCTCGGTTGACCGCGACGACCTGCGTGACGGCGGTGCCCAGCACTTTGCCGATTGCATCCGCGAGATCCGCAAGCTGTCGCCGAATGTGCAGCTGGAAACCCTGGTCCCGGACTACCGTGGCCGCATGGACATCGCCCTGGAAATCACCGCCGCCGAGCCGCCGGATGTGTTCAACCACAACCTGGAAACCGTGCCGCGCCTGTACAAGGCTGCGCGTCCGGGTTCGGACTACCAGTGGTCGCTGACCCTGCTGCAACGCTTCAAGCAGATGATGCCGCACATCCCGACCAAATCCGGCCTGATGCTGGGGCTGGGCGAGACTGACGAAGAAGTCATCGAAGTCATGAAGCGCATGCGCGAACACGACATCGACATGCTGACCCTCGGCCAGTACCTGCAACCGTCCCGCAGCCACTTGCCGGTGCAGCGTTTCGTGCACCCGGACACCTTCGCCTGGTTCGCCGAAGAAGGCTACAAAATGGGCTTCAAGAACGTTGCTTCCGGCCCGCTGGTACGTTCTTCGTATCACGCTGACGAGCAGGCGAAACTGGTCAAGGCTGAACTGCTCGGTTCCTGATTCAGCGCTGACAGCCTGCAGAAAATACCCGCTTCGGCGGGTATTTTTGTTTCGGCCTGAGAAAACCTGTGGCGAGGGAGCTTGCTTCCGCCAGGGTGCGACTCAGTCTCAAAAAACTTGGGGTCGCTGCGCAACCCAGCGGGAGCAAGCTCCCTCGCCACAGTTTATTGGTGATCCCGCCTCTTTTGTTTGTCTTTGTACCTGACTACTGTGTGTGCATGATTTCACAGGGAGCCCCACGGATGACTGTTCGACCGACTCACACCCTCTTTGCCCATAAACCCGTGCCGGCGCTGCCGTCCGAAGGGCTGATCGGCGTGATCGCCCCCGCCGGCCCCGGCGCGCTGGACACCGACAAGGCTGTGCAGTGGATGCGTGCCCGCGGCTATGCGCTGAAAGTGTTTCCGGGTGTCTACGCGAAGGAAGGCTATCTGGCCGGCAGCGATGACGTGCGCCTCAACGACCTGCACGCCGCTTTCGCCGATCCCGAAGTCGACGCGATCATCTGCCTGCGCGGCGGCTACGGTACGCCGCGCCTGCTGGACCGGATCGATTACGATCTGCTCAGCCGCCACGCCAAGCCGTTTGTCGGCTACAGCGACATCACCGCGCTGCATCTGGCGATCAGTCGCTACGCCGGGTTCGTGACCTTCCACGGCCCGCTGCTCAACGCCGATTTGCTGGGCGACAAGGAGCCGCCGACTGTCACTTCATTCTTCGCCATGCTGCGCGGTCAGTTGAAGGCGGGGAGTGTGTTGAGCCATCCGGTGGCTTATCCGTTGACCACGGTCGAACCGGGCATCGCCCATGGGCGGCTGCTGGGCGGCAATCTGGCAATGATTGCCTCGACATTGGGTACGCCTTACGAGATCGACGTGGAAGGCGTAATCCTGTTAATCGAGGATGTCAACGAGCCGCTGTACAGGATCGACCGCTTGCTCACGCAGATGCGTCTGGCCGGCAAACTGGCGAGATTGCGGGGCGTGCTGGTCGGGGATGTGGCGGGAGTGGATGTCGATGCACTGAATCGTTTGCTCAAACAGACCTTCGAACCGTTACGGATTCCGGTGCTGTCGGGATGGCGCAGCGGCCATTGCGACCCGAACCTGACGCTGCCGATGGGCGCGCTGGTGCGGCTGGATGCGGGGAAAAAGGAGTTGATGCTGGAGCAGGATGTAGTCACCCGATAAGAAAGCAAAAAAGATCGCAGCCTGCGGCAGCTCCTACATGGGATGGGTGTTTACCCTGTAGGAGCTGCCGAAGGCTGCGATCTTTTGATCTTGCTTTATTGAGTACGCAGGCTCTCAAGCAATTTATGCGTCGGATACCCGTCCGCCGGCCAGCCAAACGCTTGCTGCGCGCTGCGAATCGCCTTGCGCGTATTGGCGCCGATAATCCCGTCCGCCGTGCCCGCATCGTAGTTACGCGCGCTCAGCAGGTTCTGCAATTCAATACGCTCGGTGCGGCTCAATGGCAGGTCGTCTTTCGGCCAGGTGCCGTTGATCAGGCCTGCGCCATTGAAGCGCTCGGACAACAGACTGACTGCCAGTGCATAGGACGACGAGTTGTTGTACTTGAGGATCGCCCGGAAGTTATCGAGGATCAGGAACGCCGGGCCACGGTAGCCGGCCGGCAGCAGCAGGGCGGCGGACAGTTGATCCGAGCCGGCCGGGGCCTGACCGCCATTCGGCAGAATCACCCCCAGTTGACGCCATTCGGCAACAGTCTTGCGCATCGCGCCATCGGCCAGGGTGTAGTTGAAGCCGCTCGGCAGCTGCACTTCAAAGCCCCACGGTTGACCACGCTGCCAGCCCGAGCTTTGCAGGTAGTGCGCGGTGGAGGCCAGGGCGTCGGCCGGGCTGCCCCAGATGTCTCGGCGACCGTCGCCGTCGAAATCCACGGCATGGGTGTTGTAGGTGGTCGGAATGAACTGGGTCTGGCCCATCGCGCCGGCCCACGAGCCCAGCATCTTCTCAGGCGTGATGTCGCCCTGTTGCAGGATCTGCAGCGCCGCGATCAATTGCGCATGGGCAAAGCCCGGACGCCGGCCTTCGTAGGCCAGGGTCGCCAATGAGTTGATCACCGACTTGGTGCCCTGGAACTGACCGAAGTTGCTTTCCATGCCCCACACCGACACCAGCGCCTGACGATCAACGCCATAGCGCTGCTCGATGCTTTGCAGGATGTCGGCGTACTGACTGATCAGCGCCTGACCTTTGCGCACCCGCAGCGGTGACAGGGCGCCATCGAGGTATTCCCACACCGGACGGGAGAACTCCGGCTGGCTGCGGTCGGCTTTGATCATGCTGGCATCGAAGCTGACATTGGCAAACGCGCGGTCGAACAGATCGGCGCGGATCCCGGCCGCCAAGGCATCCTTGCGGAAACCCGCCTGCCATTCGGCAAAGGTCTGGGTGGGCTGAAGATCAAGCGGGTCGGCGGACGGCACTACCGGCGGGATGATTGCCGGGGCTGTTGCGACAGGGGCGGCTTGAAGAGGTTGCGCATCGGCAGCGGTAGGTTTTTCCGCGCAGGCGACAAGCAGAATGAAGCTGGAGGCAGCGATCAGTTGGCGAACGGGCCAACGACGGGAAAGACTAAAGGGCATGCACGGTTCCAGGGGATACGATTCAGGTACAGACCTTAACATGCCCGGGGGGTAGTGTGCTTCAGGCAGCCAGAAAGTAAGAAGCCTCCCAGCTTTTAGACTGGAAGGCTTCGCGGCGGTAGCTGCCTTTGCCCTTGGTCGGTCGTTCCTGGCGACTGCGGAACAGGGGTTGGGCGATGATGGATTTGGCCTTGTTCGGGCCATGTTTCGATGGCTTTTTGCGCATGATGGATCTCTCGGTGAGTGGGTGTTGCGGGGGCAATAATCTGCCGATGTCGGGCATCTGTCTATAGGACAGTTGGCGAGGCGATGTGTGGGAAAAAAGATCAAAAGATCGCAGCCTTCGGCAGCTCCTACAGGGATCGGTGTAGGAGCTGCGGCACGCTGCGATCTTTTGCTTTTATTCAGCAGGAAGAGTCAGACGCTGCCCCGCCATCAACAACGCCAATCGGCTCAGGCTCATCCACGGCGAACCGGCGGCCTGGCCTTTGATCTGCGCATCGATGCGCTGGGCTTCGAGCAGCAACTGTGCCCAGCGTTGCGCTGTGTAGCGCTGAAGGGCTTTGCTCATCAACGGTTTGCGCTTGTCCCAGACCGGCGGTTTCGCCTGGCTGAAGCACTTGTCCAGCGGTGTGCCCTGGCTGTACTGCAGCGAGATGTTGGCCAGCAGGCGCAACTCCCGCGCCAGTGCCCAGAGGATCACTGGTGGCTCGACGCCTTCACCGCGCAGGCCTTCGAGCATGCGCAGCGCATGAGCCGGTTCGCCGTTGAGCACGGCATCGGTCAGGCCGAACACGTCGAAGCGCGCACTGTCGGCCACGGCGGCCTGCACGGTTTCGACGGTGATCTGCCCACCTTCGGCCATCAGCTTGAGCTTTTCGATTTCCTGCGCGGCGGCGAGCAGGTTGCCCTCCACGCGTGCGGCGATCAGTTCGACCGCGTCCTGGCTGGCCGACAGCCCGGCCTGTGAGAGACGCTGACGAATCCAGCTCGGCAACTGGTTGGCATCCACCGGCCAGATCTGGATGAACTGGGTCTGCTGCCCTTCGACCAGCGCCTTGCCCCACTTGGTCTTCTGCGCACTGCCGTCGAGCTTGGGCAAGCTGATCAGCAGTACCGTGTCTTCAGCGGGGCGCGAGCAATATTCGATCAGCGCGGCAGCGCCCTTGTCACCGGGTTTGCCAGAAGGCAACCGCAGTTCCAGCAGGCGCTTTTCAGCGAACAACGACATGCTGGCGCCGGCCTGCAACAAGGTACCCCAATCGAAATTGGCGTCGGCGGCGAACACCTGGCGTTCGTCGAAACCTTGCTGGCGGGCAGCGCTGCGGATAGCGTCGGCGGCTTCCTGGCACAACAGCGGGTCATCGCCGCTGATGATATAGACGGGCGCGAGCGCGCCTTGCAGGTGTTTGCCGAGTTGAGCGGGAGCGAGCTTCATAAGAGAGGGCGAACGGGGCGCCTGAGCGCCCCGTACGTCTTACTGCTGCGGCAGTTCGAGCGGCGACTGACGCGGGGTTTCCGCTTCAGCCTTCTGTGCCGCCTTCAGCGCGTCGGCTTCAGCCCGGGCACGGTCGTTGGCCGCTTGCTGCAATTGCTGCAGTTGGCCCGGCGTCAGCTGTTGCAGGCGCAGCATCATGCGCTGAACCAGTTCGCGACGGGTTTCGCGACGGGCGTCGTTGGCTTCCTGATCGGAGCCGATGAGGTTGTTGCCGTCGTGAATGAACACTTTCTGTACTTCAAGCTTGTCGCTCAACAGGTTCAGATTGTGTTCGCCTACGATGTCGTAGTTCAGCACGGTGGTCACTTGGTACTCGCCCGTACGACCGGCACCGGCGTAGCTGAGGATGCGCTGGTTTTCCTGCTCGTCAGCCAGATACAGCTTGTACGGTGCGCCGCTGTAAACCTTGACGCCGCTGGACTCGAGCACCTGACGCAGCTGGGTGACGGTCTCGCCATAAGCGTTACGGGCGCTCAGATCGAGCTCCTTGATCGACAGTTCGTTGGTGCCGGTGCCACGCAGCTGGAAACCGCAGGCGCTCAGCAGAACGGCGAGGCCCATCACCAGCAGATTGCGTTTGATCATTGTGTTGCTCCCCTTGAAACCAGGTGGGCCGACCCTGCGGCCCGAAAGGTTTTACAGGGCGTCAGGCGAACCTGACGCCCAATCCAATTTAGCTGGCGACGATGTTGACCAGTTTCCCCGGTACAACGATCACTTTGCGAATGGTCAGACCGTCGACGAAACGCAGCACGTTTTCGTTGGCGCGGGCAGCCGCTTCGACTTCTTCACGGGTGGCGCTGGCCGGCATTTCGATCTGGCCACGCAGCTTGCCATTCACTTGAATGACCAGTTGCAGGCTGTCCTGTACCAGTGCGCTTTCATCGACCGCAGGCCAGCCCGCATCAATCACCGGGTCAGCGTGGCCCAGTTGATTCCACAGCTCATGGCTGATGTGCGGCGTGATCGGAGCCAGCAGCAACGTCACGGCTTCCAGACCTTCGTGAATCAGCGCGCGGTCCTGCTCGGTGCCTTGCGCAGCTTTTTCCAGCACGTTCATCAGCGTCATCACTTGAGCGATGGCGGTGTTGAATTTGTGGTTCTGGCCGACGTCATGGCTGGCCTGTTTGATGGCCAGGTGGATGGCGCGGCGCACGGCTTTCTGCTCGTCGTTCAGGCCGGCGATGTCCAGCTTGCCCGGCAGGCCCTGGGTGACGTGGGCCTGCGCCAGACGCCAGACGCGCTTGAGGAAGCGGTGCGAGCCTTCAACGCCGGAGTCCGACCATTCGGCGCTCATGTCAGGCGGCGAAGCGAACATCATGAACAGGCGGCAAGTGTCGGCGCCGAACTGATCGATCATCGACTGTGGGTCGACGCCGTTGTTCTTCGACTTGGCCATTTTTTCGGTGCCACCGATTTCCACCGGCAAGCCGTCGGATTTCAGTTTGGCGCTGATGACCTTGGCCTTGCTGTCACGCTCGAGTTCCACGTCCGCCGGGTTGAACCAGGTGTAGGCACCGTTGGCTTCGCGGCGGTAGTAAGTTTCGGCGATCACCATGCCCTGGGTCAGCAGGTTCTTGAACGGCTCGTTGGAGCTGACCAGACCTTCGTCACGCATCAGCTTGTGGAAGAAACGCGCGTACAGCAGGTGAAGAATGGCGTGTTCGATACCACCGATGTACTGATCCACCGGCAACCAGTGGTCGGCCGCGGATTTTTCCACCAGGCCACCTTCGAAGTGCGGCGAGGCGTAACGGGCGTAGTACCACGAGGACTCGACGAAGGTGTCCATGGTGTCGGTTTCACGCTTGGCAGGCTGGCCGCATTTCGGGCAGCTGCACTCGTAGAATTCCGGCATGCGCGCCAGCGGCGAACCGGCGCCGTCCGGCACCACGTCTTCCGGCAGCACCACCGGCAACTGGTCTTCCGGCACCGGCACGTCACCGCAGGTGGCGCAGTGGATGATCGGGATCGGACAGCCCCAGTAGCGTTGACGGCTGATGCCCCAGTCGCGCAGGCGGAACTGGGTGCGCGAGGCACCGAGGTTTTTCTTGATCAGGGCGACTTCCATGGCGTCGAAGGCGCCGCTGAAGTCCAGGCCGTCGAACTCGCCGGAATTGATCAGCGTGCCGTGCTCGCCGTAGGCGTCTTGCCACGGAGCCGGGTTGCTGTCACCGGAGCTGGTGCGCACCACCGATTTGACCGGCAGGTCGTACTTGTGGGCGAATTCGAAATCGCGCTCGTCGTGCGCCGGGACCGCCATCACCGCGCCGTCGCCGTAGTGCATCAGCACGTAGTTGGCGACCCACACCGGGAGTTTTTCGCCGGTCAGCGGGTGCTCGACGAACAGGCCGGTCGGCAGGCCTTTCTTCTCTTGAGTGGCGACGTCGGCTTCAGCGACGCTGCCGCCCTTGCATTCGGCGATGAACGCTTGCAGCTCGGGGTTGTTCTGCGCGGCCTGGGTCGCCAGCGGGTGCTCGGCAGCCACGGCAACGTAGGTCGCGCCCATCAGGGTGTCCGGACGGGTGGTGAAAACCTTGAGGGTGCCTGCTTCGCCGATCGAGTCGACGTTGTACGGGAACTGCACTTCCATGCCGCGGGATTTGCCGATCCAGTTGCGCTGCATGGTCTTGACCTGTTCCGGCCAGCCAGTCAGTTCGTCGAGGCTCTCCAGCAGTTCATCCGCGTAAGCGGTGATCTTGAAGTAGTACATCGGGATTTCGCGCTTTTCGATCAGCGCGCCGGAACGCCAGCCGCGACCGTCGATCACCTGCTCGTTGGCCAGTACGGTCTGGTCGACCGGGTCCCAGTTCACGGTGCCGTTCTTGCGGTAGATCACGCCTTTTTCGAACAAGCGAGTGAACAGCCATTGTTCCCAGCGGTAGTAGTCCGGCTTGCAGGTGGTCACTTCACGGGACCAGTCCACCGCCAGGCCCAGGCTGCGCAGCTGGGACTTCATATAGGCGATGTTTTCGTAGGTCCACTTGGCGGGTGCGACGTTGTTCTTCATCGCGGCGTTTTCCGCCGGCATGCCGAAGGCGTCCCAACCCATCGGTTGCAGAACGTTCTTGCCTTGCATGCGCTGGTAGCGGGAGATCACGTCGCCGATGGTGTAGTTGCGCACGTGCCCCATGTGTAGCTTGCCGCTGGGGTAAGGGAACATCGACAGGCAGTAGTAGGTTTCCTTGCCTGGCTGTTCACTGACTTCAAAGGACTTTTGCTCGTCCCAGAACGACTGGGCGGCGGCTTCGATTTCACGGGGCTGATATTGTTCGTGCATGGCTACTTTTGTACTGGATAGGGGTGGCCTAATCCTCTTCAACGCGCCTTCCGGGGATGCTCCGGACAAGCTGGAAGTGGAATGACAGGAAGCGCCGTAGCATACATGACCGCGCTTGGCCTAGGGAAACCCTGATTACAGCTGTCTGGCCCCGGAAACCCGTGGCGAGGGCCGTTGGTCGCGGCGTTCAGCCGGTTTGTGCAGCGAAGCTAAGCTCTTATTGGGGAGTGAGTCTTATCTTCAATGAGGTGAGGGATGGTGGAGCAACGGCAGAAAAACGTGACGAAACCCGAGTTGTACGAACGGTTGATGGATCGTCTGGGCATGGCGCTCGACGCTGCAAAAACCGCTGGCCGGCTGCGCGACGAGCGCCCCGTGGAACTGGAATTGCGTGGCTTGAGCCCCGCCGAGTTCAAACTGGTCAAGGCCTATCTGGATCGTAGTGAACGTGAGTCGCATGGCAGCTTGTCACAGGCAGTGAAGCAGCTCGATGCACCACAATCGGCCAAGGTCATCTGGCTCAAGGACAAGGCGCCCGGCAAAGACACCGTCAAGGTTCGCTCTTTGCAGGCCAAATAAGCGCAAGGCGGCAAGAAACGGATCTTTTTCAACAGGATCCGACCCTATCGGTTGTAACGCTCTATTAACACTCTTAGGCTTCGGGCATCTCTGGAGATGCCCCGATGCCTTTGCGTTACTTCATCAAACAACTTCTATTGCCGCCTGGCATTCTTTTACTGCTGTTACTGGTCGCCTGGTGGCTGCGCCGCTCCCGGCCGCGGCTGGCCGCTGCGTGTTTCGCCCTTGGCCTGGGTGGTTTCTGGCTGATGAGCTTGCCGGTGGTGGTGCAGTGGGGGGCCAAGGCGCTGGAGCGCGAGCCGCCGCTGCCCCGTGACGCCTGGTCGATGCTGGCGCAGCGCGCCGATGCCATCGTGGTGCTGGGTTCCGGGCGCGAGCGCGGCGATCTGGCCTGGGGCGAGGACCAGCCAACCGGCGTGGGGCTGGAGCGTCAGCGCTATGCGGCGCGATTGGCCAAAGCCTCCGGGCTACCGATTCTGACCAGCGGTGGCCTGCATTACGGCACGCCGCCGACCGAGGCGAAGCTGATGGCCGATTCGTTGCGCGATGATTTTGGCGTGACCACGCGCTGGCAGGAAGGCGAGAGCCGTACCACCTGGGAAAACGCCAAATTCAGCGCCGACATCTTGTTGCCCCAAGGCATCAAGCGCGTCGTGGTGGTGACGCAGGCCTGGCACATGCCGCGTGCCGTGTGGTGTTTCGAGCAGGCAGGGTTTGAAGTGGTGCCGGCGCCCGTGGGTTTTCTCGGGACCGACAATGCACGACCGTTTGGTGGCTGGCTGCCGGAATTCAAATCGATCTGGCAGAGCGGGCAGTTGCTGAATGAGGCGGTGGGGCAGGTGGGGTATTCGCTTTTTTACCGCTAAATCACTCAGTGGCAGTGCGGCCTTTTGTGGCGAGGGAGCTTGCTCCCGCTGGCCTGCGCAGCAGGCCTGATCCAGGTAAACGCACTGTCTTGGACAGATCGCGTGCGCTGGATTTACGACTGCTTCGCAGCCGAGCGGGAGCAAGCTCCCTCGCCACAGGTCAGTGACCTGCTTTTAAAGGGTTTTCGACATCCGGCTCGCCATCAGCGCCCAGCCGAACAGCAGCACACAGACGATGATCAGCGGCCACGAACGCCATTCAAGATAAGGCGTCAGGTTGTGCATCGGCACCACTTCGCCATACAGGATGCCTTGCTCGAACTGCGGGATCTGCTCGGTGATCTGCCCGAACGGGTTGATCAGTCCGGTCACGCCGTTGTTGGTGGCGCGGATCATCCAGCGGCCCGCTTCAAGCGCGCGCATCTGCGCCATTTGCAGGTGTTGCAACGGGCCGATCGAGGTGCCGAACCAGGTGTCGTTGCTGATGGTCAGCAGCAGGTCACTGCGTGCCGACAGACTGGCAGCGAACTCCGGGTACACCACTTCGTAGCAGATGAACGGCGCAATCTGATAACCCTTGGCCTGCAGCAACGCTTGATCCGCCGGCCCACGAGCGAAGTCGGACATCGGCAAGTCAAAGAACGCGATCAAGCCGCGCAACAGATCCTGCAAAGGCACGTACTCACCGAACGGCACCAATTTCTGCTTGAGGTAGGTGCCATCGCCTTCGCCGACCACGGTGATGCCGTTGAAGAAGCGTTTTTCATGGCGGACCGTCTCGCGGATCGGCACGCCGGTGATCAGCGCCGATTTACGCTCGGCGGCGAAGTTGCCCATCATGTTCAGGTAGCCCTCAGCGGACTCCTTGAGCACCGGCACGGCGGTTTCAGGCCAGATCAGCAGATCCACCGGCTTGGAGCGAAAACTCAGATCGCGATACAGCGCCAGTTGCGCATTGAGCTGCGCCGGATCCCACTTCATGCTCTGTTCGACGTTGCCCTGAATCGCGGCGACGCTCAGTGCCGGGCCGGACGGACTGGTCCAGGCATGGCCCTTGAGCGCAATACCGGCTACCCAAGGCCCGACCAGTAACAGCAAACCGGCCGCGATAAAGCCTTTGCGACCGGATTGCAGCAAGCGCGGCGCGTTATAGATCAGTGCCGCAGTCAGCGCCAGAACGAACGACACCAGCCACATGCCACCGACCGGCGCGAGCCCGGCCAACGGGCCGTCGAGCTGACTGTAACCGGAATACAGCCAAGGGAAACCGGTGAGGAACCAGCCGCGAAACGCTTCCTGACCGACCCACAGCGCGGCGAACGCCAGTGCATCGGCCAGCGGTGCTTCATTTCGGCGCAACCAGCGCGCCCAGACCCAGGCGGGCAGGGCGAAGAAAAACGCGATCGCTGCGGTGAACAGCAGCATCAGGAACCCGGCCAGCAGCACCGAGGCGCCACCGAAGTGGTGAATGCTGTAGTAGATCCAGCTGGTCCCTGCGCCGAACAGGCCGAAACCGAAACACCAGCCACGCCCCAGCGCCTGACGCGGTTTCAGCTCGCGCAGCCCGGCGTAGAACAGGCCGACCGCGAGCAAGGCCAGCGGCCAGATGTTGAACGGGGCGAGGGCGAAGGTGGTGATTGCACCGGCCGCCACGGCCAGCAGGTTACCGGGCCAGCCGGGGCGGGTTGTCCAGCGCAGGGGGTATGTCATCAGCTATTTCCTGTATCGCGCCGGGTCTGCTGTTACGCAGGGCAAGGCGCGAGGAGTGAAGTTTGGTTTTTCAAATGAACGACGAGCAACGCAGCCCTGCGTAACAGCAGGCCCGGCCCTCCGGGTTGCGCCTGAAAGCGGGCCATGCTGCGTTGCAGTCCTTGGAAAGGGAATGCCATTCCCTGCGGACTGCGCCTTGCCTGGCCCGCTTTCAGGCGCAACGCGATACAGGAAATAGCTGATGACATACCCCAATCCTTAAATTTACCGGGCGATAGGGGTCAGTCGCAGCAAATGAATCCGACGGCTGTCGGCGTTCAGGATGCGGAAACGATAGGCGCCGATTTCAGTGATTTCGTTGCGTTTTGGCAAGTGCCCGAACGCGCTCATCACCAGACCGCCAACGGTGTCGAACTCGTCGTCGGAGAATTCGCTGTCGAAGAACTCGTTGAAGTTCTCGATCGGCGTCAGGGCCTTGATCAGGAAGTCACCGCTGGGCAGCGGCTTGATGTAGCTGTCTTCTTCGACGTCGTGCTCGTCTTCGATGTCGCCGACGATCTGTTCCAGCACGTCTTCGATCGTCACCAGACCGGCCACGCCGCCGTACTCGTCGATGACGATGGCCATGTGGTTGTGGTTGGCGCGAAATTCACGCAGCAACACGTTCAGACGCTTGGACTCCGGCACGAACGTGGCCGGGCGCAGCAGGTCCTTGATGTTGAAGCTGTCGCCGTTCTCCTTGAGGATCAGCGGCAGCAGATCCTTGGCCAGCAGCACGCCCATCACGTCGTCGTGGCTTTCGCCGATGACCGGGTAGCGCGAGTGGGCCGAGTCGAGCACGGCGGGCAGGAATTCACGAGGGGTCTGGGTCGCCTTGATGCTGATCATCTGCGAGCGCGGGACCATGATGTCGCGCACTTGCAGGTCAGCCACCTGAATGGCGCCTTCGACGATTGCCAGCGCTTCGCTGTCCAGCAGTTTGTTCTGATGTGCATCACGCAGCAGCTCAAGCAGCTCCTGACGGTTCTTCGGCTCGTGGGCAAAAGCCTGGGTCAGTTTACCCAGCCATGACTTCTGCCCGTTGCTCGATCGATCTTCGCTCATAGCGATTACTCTGAATCCTTTGTTGTAACGATAGGGGAGGTTTCGGTTTCGTCGTCCGCGTACGGATCGGGGTAGCCCAGTTCAGCAAGCAACTCGCGTTCCAGCGCTTCCATTTCCTCGGCTTCGTCGTCATCTATATGGTCGTAACCGAGCAGATGCAAGCAGCCGTGAATGACTAGATGTGCCCAATGGGCCTGGAGTTCCTTGCCTTGTTCGGCAGCTTCGCGCTCGACCACCGCGACGCAGATCACCAGATCGCCGAGCAGCGGGATGTCGAGAAACTCGTCCGGGACTTCCGCCGGGAACGACAGGACGTTGGTCGCGTAATCCTTGTGGCGCCAGGTGTGATTGAGTTCGCGACCTTCTTCCTCGTCGACCAGGCGAATGGTCATTTCCGAGTCGGCGCTGCGCTGGCGCAGAGCCAGTTCGCACCATTGGCGGAAGTCGGCTTCACTCGGGGCGTTCGCTTCGGTAGCGATTTGCAGATCCAGCTCAAGCATCGCGCGAGGTTTCCTTGGCGGCTTCGGCACGGGTCTCGAAGCGCTCGTAGGCCTCGACGATCCGTTGCACCAACGGATGACGCACAACGTCTTTGGGCTGGAAATGGGTGAAGCTGATGCCCGGAACGTCCTTGAGCACTTCGATCACATGATGCAGGCCGGACTTGGTCCCGCGCGGCAGGTCGACCTGGGTGATGTCGCCAGTGATGACTGCAGTCGAGCCAAAGCCGATCCGGGTCAGGAACATTTTCATCTGCTCGACGGTGGTGTTCTGGCTTTCGTCGAGAATGATGAAGCTGTTGTTCAGCGTACGACCACGCATGTAGGCCAGCGGCGCGACTTCGATCACCTGGCGCTCGATCAGCTTGGCCACGTATTCGAAGCCGAGCATTTCGTAGAGGGCGTCGTACAGCGGGCGCAGGTACGGGTCGATCTTCTGGGCGAGGTCGCCGGGCAGGAAGCCGAGTTTTTCACCCGCTTCGACCGCCGGACGCACCAGCAGGATGCGGCGGATCTGCTCGCGCTCCAGGGCATCGACGGCGCAAGCCACGGCCAGATAGGTCTTGCCGGTACCGGCCGGACCAATGCCGAAGTTGATGTCGTTACCAAGGATTTCCTTCACGTAGCGCAGCTGATTCAGGCCGCGTGGGCGAATCATGCCTTTCTTGGTGCGCAGAGCGACGGAGGCTTCGGCGGGAGCGTGGTTGTCCAGTTCGACGACGGCCGATTCCTGGAGGAACAGGTGCACCATGTCCGGCGACAGCTCGGTACCCTTGGTTTCCCGGTACAGGCGGCGCAGCAGGTTTTCCGCAGACGTGGTGTGCTTGGGGTCGCCGATCAGTTCGAACTGGTTTCCGCGGTTGCGGATCTCGATGGCCAGGCGCTGTTCGATCAAGCGCAGATGCTCGTCGAATTGCCCGCACAGATTGGCGAAGCGGCGAGCCTCAAAGGGCTCGAGGATAAAACGATGTGGTTCTATGGGTGCGTTCAAGGTCGTATTTAGCCGCCCTGGGGCAATTAAGATGAAATCAAGGATAACGCCAGTGGCGTGGGTGCGAAAGCTCTTAAAACAGTCTCACTGGATAACTGTTGCGAGGGAGCTTGCTCCCGCTGGAGTGCAAAGCGCTCCCAAATCCTCCAGCCTCGGTCATTCAGGATGATCGAGGTGTCTGGTTTGCGGCTGCTTCGCAACCGAGCGGGAGCAAGCTCCCTCGCCACAGCGGCACTCTGACGCCTTGCGTTTACTGGATCAGCGAACCGCGCAGCGAGTGCGGTTGCGCCGCGTCGATGTGCACGTCAGCGAACTGGCCGATCAGGGTCGGATTATCGCAGCGGAAGTTGACGATACGATTATTCTCGGTGCGCCCTTGCAGCTCGCCCGGGTCTTTCTTCGAATAGTCGGTGACCAGAATGCGCTGGACCGAGCCGACCATCTGTCGGCTGATTTCGAACCCTTGCTGATTCAGACGATGTTGCAAGGCGTTCAGGCGTTCTTTCTTCAGCTCTTCCGGGGTGTCGTCGGCCAGATCGGCCGCCGGGGTGCCCGGGCGCTGGCTGTAGACGAACGAGTAGGAAAAATCGAAACCGACATCGGCAATCAGCTTCATGGTTTGTTCGAAGTCTTTTTCGGTCTCGCCGGGGAAGCCAACGATGAAGTCCGAGCTGATGCAGATACCCGGCACGGCGGCGCGCAATTTGCGCAACTTGGATTTGTACTCCAGCGCGGTGTGGTTGCGCTTCATCGCCGCCAGAATCCGGTCAGAACCCGACTGCACCGGCAAGTGCAAGTGTTTGACCAGCTCCGGCACTTCGGCGTGGGCCTGGATCAGGCTGTCGGAGAACTCCAGCGGGTGCGAAGTGGTGTAGCGAATACGGTCGATGCCATCGACGGCGGCGACCACGCGGATCAGCTCGGCCAGATCGGCCAGGCGCCCATCGTGGGTCAGGCCGCGATAGCCGTTAACGTTCTGCCCGAGCAGGGTCACTTCACGCACGCCGTTTTCGGCGAGGTGGATGATCTCGGCGATCACGTCATCGAACGGCCGGCTGACTTCTTCGCCACGGGTGTAAGGCACTACGCAGAACGTGCAGTACTTGCTGCAACCTTCCATCACCGACACGTAGGCGCTCGGGCCATCGATGCGCGGCTCGGGCAAATGGTCGAATTTTTCGATTTCCGGGAATGAGACGTCGACTTGCGGCAGCTTGCTGCTGCGTGCGGCGTCGATCATTTCCGGCAGGCGGTGCAGGGTTTGCGGGCCGAAGACCACATCGACGTACGGCGCGCGATCACGGATCGCCGCGCCTTCCTGGCTGGCCACGCAACCACCGACGGCGATCACCATGTCCGGGTTGGCCAGTTTCAGTTCGCGCCAGCGGCCGAGCTGCGAGTACACCCGGTCCTGAGCGCGTTCGCGGATCGAGCAGGTGTTGAGCAGAATCACGTCGGCGTCTTCGGCGCGGGCGGTGACTTCCAGGGCCTGATGTTCGCCCAGCAGATCGACCATGCGCGAGCTGTCGTACTCGTTCATCTGGCAACCGTGGGTTTCGATGTAAAGCTTCTTGGCCATGGAGTAAGGTCGTCACCTGATTCAAAGAACCGCGCATTATAGGGAACAAGCCCTCAGGTTCCTACCGCTGTGCGTCCGGCGGCTATGCTATAGTTTGCGCCCTCATTTTTATCCCCGATGTTATCCCCCCGCCATGACCAAACGCGAAGCTCCAATCTATAAGGTGATTTTCCTCAACCAGGGCCAGGTGTTCGAAATGTACGCCAAGCAGATCTATCAAAGTGATCTGTGGGGTTTTCTGGAAGTGGAAGAGTTCGTCTTTGGCGAGCGCACGCAAGTGGTGGTCGATCCGAGCGAAGAGAAGCTCAAGGCGCAGTTCGAAGGTGTGGTGCGCAGCTTTGTGCCGATGCATTCGATCGTGCGCATCGACGAGGTGGAGCGTCTGGGCACCCCGAAAATCAGCGAGGCCCGTGGCGCGGTCGGCAATGTGATGCCGTTTCCGATGCCGATGCCTGAGAAGTAAGCCCTGATCTGGATTTGAAATGATTTGTGGCGAGGGGATTTATCCCCGATCGACTGCGAAGCAGTCGCAAGTCCATTCAGCAAGGTATGTCAGAAGGAGCTTGATTGCAGGGTTTTGGGGCTGCTTCGCAACCCATCGGGGATAAATCCCCTCGCCACAAAAGCGCTTATGGCAATGGCGAAAACGGCGTACGCCCATCGGCGCTCTGCAGTTCCATCAAGTATTTACGGAAAATTTGCCCGAGCACCTGGGTCGCGGTTTCGAGGTCTTCGCGGGACATTTTTTCGGAGACTTCGTCAGCGGTGTCCAGCGCATCTTCGGCGCCGTTGACCGCGGCCATCTTCAGCACGATGTAGGCCTGAATGTTGTTGGCCTGCACGCCTTCGCCGTGGAAGAACATGGTGCCGAGCTTGAACTGTGCCTGAGCGTGGCCTTGCAGCGAGGCCTTTTCGAAATAGCTCAGGGCTTGATTGAGGTCGCGTGGCGCATTCTTGCCGTCGTAGTAGAACTCACCCAACTCGTATTGCGCTTGCGCATCCCCTTCGTCCGCCGCTTTCTGGCAGGCGGCCAGTGCCTGCGTGACGTCTTGCGGCTGAGTGTTGAGGGTGCAACGACCCATCGCCGGGATCAACAACGAGTTGCCGCCTGCTTGTGCATGCGCGAGCAGGGGCTGAAGGAGCAACAGGCAGCCCAAGGCAAGGGTGCGGCCGGTGCGGTTCATGGGAATCGACTTACCTCTGAAGGGCACGCGGACCCATCGAGGGATCCAATAAGCGCGCATTATGAAATAAGCAGGGCCAACCTTACAAAGTCTTTACTCGTTTTTCTGCTGCGCGGGGAATATATCGGCCACTTTCCGGCGGATTTTTAGCAGAGGCGTGGGAAAAAGTGCGTGGGTGTAGGTGAAAGCTGACGCTGGCCATGGCCAACGTCAGCGCTACGGCGATTACTTCAGGGCAGCGAAGGCGCGTTCGGCAGCGTCCAGGGTGATTTTCAGCTCGGCTTCGCCGTGGGCGATCGAGGTGAAACCGGCTTCGAATGCACTCGGCGCCAGGTACACGCCGCCTTCCAGCATCAGGTGGAAGAAGCGACCGAACAGCGCAGCATCGCTGGCCATCACGTCTTCGAAGGTGACGATGTCGTCGGCACCGCTGAAGTACAGACCGAACATGCCGCCGGCCTGAGTGGTCACGAACGGAATGCCCGCGGCATCGGCGCGTTGTTGCAGACCGTCGAGCAGGCGCGTGGTGTAGTCGGTCAGCTCGGCGTGGAAACCCGGACGGCTGATCAGACGCAGCGTGGTCAGACCGGCGGCCATCGCCAGCGGGTTGCCCGACAGGGTGCCCGCCTGATACACCGGGCCCAGTGGCGCGATGCGTTCCATGATTTCGCGCTTGCCGCCGAAGCAGCCGACCGGCATGCCGCCGCCGATGATCTTGCCGAAGGTGGTCAGATCCGGGGTTACGCCGTAGTACGCCTGAGCGCCACCGAGGGCGACGCGGAAACCGGTCATCACTTCGTCGAAAATCAGCACCACGCCGTGCTTGTCGCACAGCGCGCGCAGGCCTTCGAGGAAACCCGGCGCCGGCGGTACGCAGTTCATGTTGCCAGCGACTGGCTCGACGATAATGCACGCCACGTCCTGACCGACTTCGGCGAGCATCTTCTCCACGGCGTCGATGTCGTTGAACGGCAGGGTCAGGGTGTGTTTGGCAAACGCTGCCGGTACACCGGCGGAGCTTGGCACGCCCTGGGTCAGCGCGCCGGAACCGGCCTTGACCAGCAGGCTGTCGGAGTGACCGTGGTAACAGCCTTCGAACTTGATGATGCTGTCACGACCGGTGTAACCACGGGCCAGACGAATCGCGCTCATGGTCGCTTCGGTGCCGGAGCTGACCATGCGCACCATGTCCATCGACGGCACCAGCGAGCAGACCAGGTCGGCCATCTCGGTTTCCATCGCGGTCGGCGCGCCGTAGGACAGGCCGTGTTGCAGCTGATTGCGCACCGCGTCGAGCACGTCCGGATGGCTGTGGCCGAGGATCATCGGCCCCCACGAACCGACGTAATCCACATAACGCTTGTCGTCTTCGTCAGTAACGTAAGCGCCTTCGGCATGCTTGAAAAACAGCGGTGTGCCGCCCACGCTCTTGAACGCGCGAACCGGCGAGTTCACGCCACCGGGAATGTGTTTCTGGGCATTGGCAAACAGGGTTTCGGAACGAGACATGATCGGGCTCTCAAATCAGATTTTCAGAAGTTCGTTGAAGGCGCGGGCGCGGCGGGTCACTTCGGCGGTGCTTTCGGCACCGAATAAACCGTGGACCACCGCCAGCAGGTCGACCCCATGGGCCACCAGCGGCGCGGCGTTGTCGAGGGTGATGCCGCCAATCGCGCAGACCGGCAGGTGCAGCTTGCGTTTGGCCTCGTCGAGCAGGTCGAGGCTGCAGCTCGGTGCGCCGGGTTTGGTGTTGGAGTTGAAGAAGCGACCGAAGGCGACATAGCTCGCGCCTTCTTTGGCGGCCTGTTCAGCCAGTTCGAGCTGCGCATGGCAGGTCGACCCGATGATGGCTTTGGAGCCGAGCAGGGCGCGGGTCGGCGACAGCGGGCCGTCGGTCTGCCCCAGGTGCACGCCAACGTTGAGGCGCGCGGCCAGTTCGGCGTCATCGTTGATGATCAACTGCGTCTTGTAGCGTTCGCACAGATCACGCAGGGCTTCGGCCTCGCGCAGGCGGCGGGCCTCGTCGCTGCTTTTGTCGCGGTATTGCAGCAGGGTGACGCCGCCTTCCAGCGCCGCTTCCACGTACGACAGAAACTTGCCCGCCAGCAATTGGTTGTCGGTGATGGCGTACAGGCCACGGAGTTTCATCAGGCAGACCTCACGACGTTACGAGCAAAAATCCAGCGGCAGGCGACGCGGCACGAACTGGCCTTTGCCCAGTTGTTCGGCATCACGCAGGGTACGCCAGGTGTAATCCAGTGCAGTGCGCACGGCGCTGGCGAGGTTTTCGCCTTGGGCCAGCCGCCCGGCCAGTGCGCTGGCCAGCGTGCAGCCGGAGCCGTGATAACTGCCCGGCAAACGCTGGCAATAAAAGGTTTCCCGCAGGCCGTCACGGCTGTACAGGCGATTGTGGATTTCAGTTTCGTCGCCATGGCCGCCGGTGATCAGCAGGTTTTTGACGAACGGCAGGAGTTTTTCCGCGCACTCGTCCGCAGTGCCTTCGGGCAATTCGGCGAGAATTCGCGCTTCGGGAAGGTTGGGGGTGGCAATGATCGACAGCGGCAGCAGACGCTCGCGCATCGCGTAACCGACTTCGTCCTTGCCCAGGCGTCCGCCGCCGCCGGCACGCAGCACCGGGTCGCAGACCACTGGCAGGTGCGGGTGCGCCGAAAGCAGTTCGACCACGGTGTCGACCATTTCCAGCGAACCGAGCATGCCCAGTTTGACCGCAGCGACTTCGGAGTCGTTGAGCACGGCATTGGCCTGGGCCAGTACCCACTCACGGTCGAGGACGCGGAAGTCAGTGACGTTGACGGTGTCTTGCACGGTCAGGGCGGTGACGGCCGGAGCCGCATGGCAACCCTGCGCAAGCAGGGCTTCGATATCTGCCTGCAAGCCGGCGCCACCACTGGGGTCGTGGCCGGAGAGACAGAGGACAACGGGGCGGGAGCTGTAGATATTCATGGTGCGCGAGCTTACCACCAAACCTGATTTTGGGGTTCAGTCCTGACGGTGTTTGCGAGCAGATTGTCGGACAACGCTGCAGCTACCATTGTGGCGAGGGAGCTTGCTCCCGCTGGGTTGCGAAGCAGCCCCTGCATTTATTCAGGCACAGCGCATTTACAGGTTTTACGACTGCTGCGCAGCCGAGCGGGAGCAAGCTCCCTCGCCACAAAAGCGGATCGCAATGATTGAGTTGACCAACTCAACAGCTCTAGCCCGCAGCTTTGCTCTGAAACGCCCGTTCTAGAGCCTTTGTAGGAAAAATTTCGATGGTGCTCAATGGCCATCAACGGCTATGCTAGTCTGGATCCAAACCAATAACAGGTAATACCGGTTTTACGTCTACTCAAAGGGAATGGGGGGCTTCCTGACACAACCGGACGAGCCACGCTGGGGCTTCAATGCGCTATTTGCTGATGTTGCTGTTCTGCTTGCCCCTCCTCGCAAGCGCCGTCGAGTTCGACGAAAATACCCAGAACCTTCCCCTGGGGCGCTCCCTGCAGGTGTTCGAAGACCCGAGCGGTCAGGCGAGCATCGCCGACGTCCGCGCTCAAGCGGCGGCGGGCAATTTCAAACCCCACGACAAAGCCACGCTCAATGCCGGTTACTCGCGTTCGGCGTTCTGGCTGAAGATCGACCTGCATTACCGTCCGAACAACCCGGTCGCGCAACGCACCTGGCTGTTGGAGCTGGCGTATCCGCCGCTCGATCACCTCGACCTTTATATGGCCGATGCCAATGGTGACTATCGGCTGATCCGGCAGACCGGCGACGCCTTGCCCTTCGCCAGTCGCGAGATCCGCCAGAACAATTACCTGTTCGACCTGACCTTCACCCCTGACCAGCAAAAAACCGTGTATTTGCGCCTGGCCAGTGAAGGCTCGATCCAGGCACCGGTGACGCTATGGTCGAGCACCGCGTACCTCGAGGATCAACCGGTGCGCCTGTATGTGCTGGGGATCATTTATGGCGTGCTGCTGGGGATGCTGGTCTACAACCTGTTCATCTACCTGAGCGTGCGCGACACCAGCTACCTCTATTACATCTTCTACATCGCCTCGTTCGGCCTCTATCAACTGTCGGTGAACGGCGCGGCGGTCGAGTATTTCTGGCCGGACAACCCGTGGTGGGCCAATGCCGCCACACCGTTTTTCATCGGTTGCGCGGGGCTGTTCGGCAGTCAGTTCGCGCGCAGTTTCCTGCAGACCCGAACCCACAGCCGCTGGCTCGACTACCTGCTGATCGCCCTGATCGCGTTCGGTGCGCTGGTGGTCGGGTTGTCGCTGATGACTAGTTACGCGTTGTCGCTGCGCCTGGCGACCCTGCTGGCGCTGGTGTTTACCGTGGTGATTTTCGCTGCGGGGATCCTCGCCTGGTGGCGCGGATTGCGGGTGGCGCGTTATTTCATCATTGCCTGGTCGGCATTCCTGCTCGGCGGCATCGTCAATACCCTGATGGTGCTGGGCCTGCTGCCGAACGTGTTCCTGACCATGTACGCCAGCCAGATCGGTTCGGCGATCGAAGTCGCGCTGCTGTCGCTGGCGCTGGCCGACCGCATCAACGCGATGCGCGAGCAACAGGCGCAAACCCTGTTCGATGCCGGGCATAAACTCGAAGTGCTCAACCAGCAACTGGCCCACAGCAACAAACTCAAGGATGAATTCCTCGCGACCCTGACCCACGAATTGCGCACGCCGATGAACGGGGTGATCGGTTCGCTGGAGCTGATGCAGACCGTCGAGCTGGAGCCTGAACTGGAGCAATACCAGCAAACTGCCGCCGGTTCCGCGCGGGACATGATGCGCATGGTCAACGGCATCCTCACCCTTACCGAATTGCAGGCCGGCAAGCTCAAGGCGACGCCGGGCAGCTTCAGCCTGCGCGCGGTGGTCGAGGCCTTGCGCGTGCAGTTCGACGGCAACGCGGCGAGCAAGTCGCTGGACTTCAAGGTCGAAGTGCTGCCGACCCTGCCGGATCGCTTGCATGGCGACAGCGCCAAACTGGCGCAGTGCCTGGAGTGCCTGCTGGACAACGCGATCAAGTTCACCCGGGTCGGCGGCCTGGCGCTGCGGGTCACCGGCAAACCGGCGGCGGACAACCGCTTGGCCCTGTCGTTTGCAGTGATCGACACCGGCATCGGTTTCACCGATCTGGGCGAGGCGACGATGTATCAGCGCTTCTTCCAGCTTGACGGCTCGATGACCCGCGAATATGGCGGCCTTGGCGTGGGGCTGGCGATCTGTCGGCAACTGGTCGAACTGCTCGGCGGCAAGCTGACTCACCGTTCCGAGCCGGGGCGCGGCAGCCGTTTTCAGCTGGACGTCGAATTCGAGTTGCCGGCGGTCGAACCCGCGCCAATCCCCGAACCTTCGCGAGATAGCGCACGCGCACCGCAGGACTGCACGGTGTTGCTGGTGGACGACAACAGCGTCAATCAACTGGTGATGCGCGGCATGCTGCTCAAGCTCGGTTTCCGTGTGCGCACGGCGGACAACGGCGCGGCGGCACTCGACTGCCTGCAACGGGAAACCTTCGACGCGGTGCTGATCGATTACCAGTTGCCTTCTCACGAAGGGGCGTCCTTGTGCTGCCAGATCCATGCGCTGCCGGGCTGCGCCAATCTGCCGGTGTTCATGCTGGCGCTGGGCACGGATCGCGAGCACTGCGCGCCGGGTACGCGCATCGATTACCTGAACAAACCGGTGAAATTCGAAGACCTGCAGACGGCGCTGGAGCGTCGGGTACTTAGCGCCTGACAGGGTGAAAGCGCCGACAGTTCGGCGCATATGACACTTTGATCAGCCACGGGCCGGTGCTTAACTGAATCCCTTGGCTGACCAAAGGAGCCCCGTCATGAACCTGCATCAGTTCGCCGAAACCCACGAAGTCACCAACCAGCCACCGTCGCTGGATGGCGCCAACCTGTACCGCATCGATCTGCCGCTACAGGAGTGGTCGCGCCGCTTTGGCGCCGGTTGGGCCGAGTCGCGAATCGATGCCTACGGTGCGCTGGCCGGCGGGCCGTTGATGGAGGCCGGGTTCCTCGCCAACCAGAACAAACCGGTGTTCAACAGCCACGACCGCTACGGTCATCGCATCGATCTGGTGGAATTCCATCCCGCTTATCACGAGCTGATGCGCACCGCGATCGAACATGGCCTGACTTCATTGCCATGGGCGCATCCGCAGGACGGCGCGCATGTCGCCCGAGCCTCAATGAGCTATTTGCACAGCCAGGCCGAGGCCGGTAGCGGTTGCCCGTTGACCATGACCTTCGCCAGCGTCCCGGCCATGCGCTTGCAGCCGGATCTGGCCGAGCTGTGGCTGCCGAAAATACTCGCCACCGAATACGACCCGCGCAACGTCGGCATGGCGCACAAGGCCGGCGTGACCATCGGCATGGCGATGACCGAGAAACAGGGCGGCACCGATGTGCGGGCCAACACCACCAAGGCTTATCCGGTCGGCGCCAGTGGGCCGGGCCAGGCCTATGAACTGGTCGGGCACAAATGGTTCTGCTCGGCGCCAATGTGCGATGCGTTTCTGACCCTGGCGCAGACCGACAAGGGCCTGACCTGCTTCCTGCTGCCGCGCCATCGCCCCGACGACACGCGCAATCAGTTCTACATCCAGCGCCTGAAAAACAAACTCGGCAACCAGTCCAACGCCTCCAGCGAAGTGGAGTTTCGTGGCGCTTTGGCATGGATGGTTGGCGAAGAAGGGCGCGGCGTGCCGACCATCATAGAGATGGTGGCGATGACCCGTTTCGATTGCATGGTCGGCTCCAGTTCATTGATGCGTCAGGCGCTGACCCAGGCCAGCCATCACTGCGCGCACCGTTCGGTCGGCGGCAAGCTGCTCAGCGAGCAACCGTTGATGCAGAACGTGTTGGCCGATCTGGCGCTGGAAAGCGAGGCCGCGCTGGCGTTGAGCCTGCGCATGGGTAAGGCGCTGGATCATCTGCAGGATTCGCAGGAAGCCAGATTCGCCCGGCTGGTGACCGCGGTGGGCAAATACTGGATCTGCAAACGTGCCCCCGGAATGATCAATGAAGCTGCCGAATGCATGGGCGGCGCGGGGTATGTCGAGGAGAGCATCCTGCCACGGCTGTATCGCGAGGCGCCGGTCAACTCGACGTGGGAAGGCTCGGGCAACGTGCAGTGCCTGGACGTGTTGCGTGCGCTGTCGAAAGAGCCGGGTGTGCTCGACGTGTTGTTCAGCGAGTTGGGCGATGGCCATGGTGACAAGCGTCTGGCTGCGCATATCCAGCAGTTGCAGGCGCAGTTCAAAGACACCAGCGATATTCAGTATCGGGCGCGGCAGTTGACCGAGGATATTGCCTTGGGGCTGCAGGCCAAGCTGTTGCTGGAGGCCGGTAATTCGGCGGTCAGCGATGCGTTCATTGCCAGCCGTCTGAGCGGTGGCGGCCGGGTCTATGGCGCATTGCCGCGCGGACTGGACGTCGAAGCCATCGTCGCCCGCTCAACCCCCCAGGGTTTCTGATTTCACACAAATCCCCTGTAGGAGCTGCCGCAGGCTCGGGCCGCGATCGGACGATCTTTTGATCTTGCTGTTTATAAGATCAAAAGATCGCAGCCTTCGGCAGCTCCTACAGGGGACCGTGTGTGACCGACATATTGTGCGGTTGCCAACATGCCACTGTTCCCGTGAGACCACGATGCAGGCAAGATGAAGCTCTGCAAGTCAGAACACAGGAAGCTGATCGTGACCGAAGCGTTTATTGTCGTTCAAACCGCCGAACAAGCCGTGGATCGTCTGGCCGAGCTGCATGAGCGGGCCACCACTGCGCTGAACTCGGCGCTCAAGCGGTATCTCAAGGATCGCGTCGAGCCTGACGCCGAACAGCGTGCCCTGTTTCGTTATCCCGAACTGCGTCTGACCTACCTGTGTCAGGGCGAGGTCCCGCAGACCACCCGCGCCTACGCCAAGGTGCAACTGCCGGGCACCTACAGCGTCACCGTCACCCATCCCAAGGCGTTTCGCAAATACCTGCTGGAACAGCTGGTGCCGTTGATGCACGACTTCACCGTGACCGTGGAAGTCGGCGTCAGTCAGCAGAACATTCCCTATCCGTACGTGGTCGAGCAGGGCGATGAACTGGCCGGCTCCGGCGTCACCGCGGCGGTGCTGGCGCGGGTGTTCCCGAGTACCGACCTGTCCGCTGCCACCGATGGCATTGCCGACGGTCTCTACGATTGGGAAAACACCGACCCGCTGCCACTGGCGCTGTTCGACGCCGCACGGGTCGACTTCTCCCTGCGTCGTCTGGTGCATTACACCGGCAGCGACTGGCGCCATGTGCAGCCGTGGATTCTGCTGACCAACTATCACCGCTACGTCGACCAGTTCATCGTTCATGGCCTGGAGCAACTGCGCAACGACCCGCGTTTCGTGCGCATGGTCCTGCCGGGTAACGTGATCATCGAGAAGGGCATGGATCACGGCGAAGCCTCGGCGATTGCCGCTGGCGTGGTCTGGCACCGCTACCAGATGCCGGCCTATCACCTGATCGCCAATGACGGCCACGGTGTGACCCTGGTCAATATCGGCGTCGGCCCGTCCAACGCCAAGAACATCACTGACCACCTGGCGGTGTTGCGTCCGCATTGCTGGCTGATGATCGGTCACTGCGGCGGCCTGCGTCAGTCGCAGACCATCGGCGACTACGTGCTGGCTCACGCCTACATGCGTCGCGACGGGATTCTCGACCGCGTGGTGCCGCCGAACATTCCGATCCCGGCGCTGGCCGAGGTGCAACTGGCGCTGCAGCAAGCCGCGGCCAATATCACTGGCGAGAAGGGCGAGGAGCTGAAAAAGCGTCTGCGTACCGGTACCGTGCTGACCTACGACGACCGCAACTGGGAACTGCGCTGGGCGCAGGAACGTCCGCTGATCAACCTGTCCCGCGCCGTGGCGGTGGACATGGAAAGCGGCACCATCGCCGCACAGGGTTATCGCCTGCGGGTGCCGTACGGCACGTTGCTCTGCGTTTCGGACAAACCGCTGCACAGTGAAATCAAGCTGCCGGGCTCGGCCAACGCGTTCTACGAGCGCGCGGTCAGCCAGCACTTGAAGATCGGTATCGAAGCGGTGGACCTGCTGCGCACCGAACTCAACTCGCTGCACTCGCGCAAACTGCGCAGCTTCGACGAGCCGCCGTTCCGCTAACGGTTAGTCGTGGTCATTTGGCGGTCGGGGCACTAGCATTACCAGCCCTGATCGCTGAATGTCTGTTCTCTTATGTCCCGTCCCCCGCGTCCACCTTCCCGCCGTCCAGGCGCAAAGCCTCAGTCGTCCTCACCGCGCCGTGTCGCCAAGGCGCCGCCGGCCGAGCCGAAGTTGATTCTGTTCAACAAACCGTTCGATGTGCTGACGCAGTTCAGCGATGAAGGCGGGCGGGCGACGCTCAAGGATTTCATCGATCTGCCTGGCATCTATCCGGCCGGACGCCTTGATCGCGACAGCGAAGGTTTACTGCTGCTGACCAACGACGGCCAGTTGCAGGCGCGGATTGCCGACCCGAAACACAAGTTGCCGAAGACGTACTGGGTGCAGGTCGAGGGCGAGCCGACCGCCGAGCAACTGCAGCAACTGCGCGACGGTGTTGAATTAAACGACGGCATGACCCTGCCCGCCGAGGCGCGGCAACTGGACGAGCCGCAACTCTGGCCGCGCAATCCGCCGGTTCGCTTTCGCAAAAGCGTGCCGACCAGTTGGCTGGAGCTGGTGATTCGTGAAGGGCGCAACCGTCAGGTACGGCGGATGACTGCGGCGGTGGGGCTGCCGACGTTGCGGCTGGTGCGGGTACGGATTGGCGACTGGACGCTAGAAGGGCTTGATCAGGGCCAGTGGAAGGAAGTGCCGGCGCGGTTATAGAGCGCCGGACTCGATCAGGCCGATCACCACACTCTTGATGATGAACGCGGCCACGCCCAGGCCCAGCACGAAGAATAGAATGAACGAGCCGAAACGCCCGGCCTTGGACTTCTTCGCCAGATCCCAGACGATGAAACCCATGAAAATGATCAGGATGCTGACCAGGCCGGTCATCATCCACTCTTCGAATACTGCAGGATCCATTAGAGTTCTCCGGCATGCGCGCGGCTAAAAGGGCGCGGCGATTATATGCCAAGGTTCGTTGGGTGGCATTGATCTGGGTCTGATCCGAAGCCTGGCCCTCACCCTGGCCCTCTCCCAGAGGTAGAGGGGACTGACCGTGCGATGCTCACGAGTTACACCGACCTGATCTTGCGTCTGTGAATCCATAATCGACTCGAAGGTTCAGGTCGATGGATGATGCCAGACGCCTCGGTCGGCCCCCTCTCCCTCCGGGAGAGGGCTGGGGTGAGGGGCTTTTGATTAGCTGCGCAGATGCGTCAGCGGCAATTCAGTGCTGTTGAGCACTTGATTGAGCACAAAACTCGAACGCACGCTGGTCACCCCTTCAATCCGGGTCAGATGCCCCAGCAACAGCTTCTGATAGTGATCCATGTCCGGCACCACCACTTTCAACTGATAGTCGGCATCCACACCCGTCACCAGACTGCACTCCAGCACCTGCGGCAGAGTGCGGATGGCCGCTTCGAAGTTCTCGAAACGCTCCGGTGTGTGCCGATCCATGCCGATCAGCACGTAGGCGGTCAGGCTCAGGCCGAGCATCTTGCGATCGAGCAGAGCGACCTGGCGCGAAATGTAGCCGTCGTCCTCCAGTTGCTTGACCCGGCGCGAGCAGGGGGAGGGCGACAGACCGATGCGCTCGGCCAGTTCCTGGTTGGAGATGCGGGCGTCGCGCTGCAATTCCGCCAAAATACTCAGGTCGTAACGGTCGAGTTTGCTCATGAATCAGTCCTTGGTTGTAACTATTGCGGCGGATTATCTATCCAGGGTTAAAAATTGCGCAAGCAGTGTTTATTTGAGCAATCTTCGCAATCCTCTGTCGCGCCTTGCGGCCTATTCTTATCACCAGAATCACTGCTCGGTAACACAGTCCACTGCGGCCCGCCCAATCAGGCCCGCCGCGGCCGCCACCCCCACCGGGGATGTGCCGGCCCCCGAGCTGCACACTGTCCAGAAGACGGCGTGAGGTGAGCCGACGTCAAAAGCGTCGAGCCAGGACGAAGTTCTCTAGAAGGGAGGCCGACGGGTCTCCCTTTTTTCTTGCCGGCGATTTTTGTGCCTTGCTGCCCGGCGATCCTCAATAAATAAGTCTCGTGACTGATAACCTGTCGCAGAACCCGGTGTGCAGATTCCCGGTCTTAGCTACAAGCCCTCTTAATACCCGCAGTGAGGAAAAGCATGAAGTCGCGCATCTGGCGTCTGGCCGGTGTTGGTTTGCTGTGTGTGAGCGTCGGTGCGCAAGCGCTGGCCGACGAGCCACAGAATCGTGGCCCCGAGAATAACGGGCACGGCGGTGAGCATCAGGGCAATCAGGGTCGTGGCGGCGATCATCAGCCCCGCGGGCAGAACAATCCGCCGCCGCAAAATCAGCCGCGGCCGCAGAATAACCAAATCATTCGGGGCGACAACAGCCGCCAGTTCGAACACAACGGCCAGCAGCACAACAACGGCCAGTGGCAGAACCAGAACCGCGCGCCCAATCAGCCTGCACCGGTGCATCAGGCGCCACCGTCGAACAACCTGCCGATCCAGCCACGGCCCGACACCGTGCGTCAGACTCAGGAACCGCGCCAGGGTTACTACCGCGACGAGCGGCCGCAGAATGGTTACCACAACCAGCAATGGCAAACCGGCAACCGGCCCAATGACAATCGCTGGCCGGGTCGCCCGGACGGGCATGGCAACGGTTGGGGTCCAGGCCCGCAATACCGCCCGGGGCATGTGATCGACCGTTTCCCGGATCGCGAATACCGCGTGCCGTATCGCGGCCAGGATTACTTCTATTCCGGCGGCTACTGGTATCGCCCGCAAGGCCCGCGCTACATCGTCGTGCAGCCGCCACGGGGGATTCGCACTCACTACCTGCCGGACTACGCCCGTGAAGTGTGGATCGGCGGTGCGCTGCTGTTCCTCGCTGCCGGTTCCTACTATGCCTACGAGGAAGCCACTCAGGATTACGTCGTGGTCGAACCGCCGGTGCAGCAACCGCCGCCACCGCAGCCGCAATCCCAGGGCTATGACGTCGAGGCCTACCCGGCCAACGGTCAGTCGCCGGAACAGGTGCAGCAGGACGGTTACCAGTGCTACCAATACGCCGTGCAGCAGAGCGGTTTCGATCCGCGTACCGCGACCTATCAACCGGCGCCTGAAGTGGTGCAGGCTTACCGTCAGGCTCAGGGCAACTGCCTGAGCAGTCGCGGTTATCAGGTGTCTTACTGAATCCGGGTTTGCGCCCGTTCGGCCCTGACCACTTCCTGCGGGTCGGCGTGCACCAGCACTTCGGCTCGCGGGTAGGCGGCGTGAATCGCATCGGCCGCCTGATCGCTGATGCCGTGAGCCACTGACAGGGTCAGCTCGCCCGGCAATTCCAGATGCAACTGCACAAACCAGTGGTTGCCCGAAATCCGCGTGCGCAGGTCATGCGCGCCCAACACGCCGGGTACAGCGCAGGCCAGTTCGAGCATGTGCTGACTGACATCCGTCGGCAGTTCCTCATCCATCAGCACCGAAAAACTTTCCCGGGCGATCTGGATCGCACTCCACAAAATGTACCCGGCAATCCCCAGACCGAACCACGCATCGAGTTGATGAAAGCCCAGGCCGGCGAGAATCAGCGCGATCAGAATGCTGCCGTTGAGCAGCATGTCCGAACGGTAATGCAGCGAGTCGGCGCGTACGGCGTTCGAGCCGGTCTGCTTGATCACCCGATGTTGCAGCGTCAGCAACGCTGCGGTCAGCAGCAGCGAGAACACGATCACGCCAATGCTCAGCCACGGTGCGCCCAGCGGCTCCGGTTGCTGAATACGCTCATAAGCCTGAAACGCGATCAGCACCGCACTGCCACCGATGAACAACGCCTGCGCCATGCCCGCCAGCGATTCGGCCTTGCCGTGGCCGTAACGGTGATCGTCATCGGCCGGGCGCAGTGCGTAATGCACCGCCAGCAGATTGAGCAGCGAAGTCACGCCATCCAGCGCCGAGTCGGTGAGGCCGGCGAGCATGCTCACCGAGCCGCTCAGCCACCAGGCGATGGCTTTGGCGATGATCAGCGTGCAGGCCACCGCCACCGAAGCGCGGGTTGCCAGCCGCAGCAGGCGGGCGTGTTCGGGGCTGGTGGTCATGTAATTTCCTTATGCGGCGGGTTGCAGGCCGAACATCGCCAGTTGTTGCGTGCTGCCTTTGTGCTGGATCAGGCGTGGATCGTCCAGCGGCAGGTTGCGGCCCAGTTCCGTTTCGAGAATAGCCTGCAACTTGAGGTTATCGACCTGACCGTCCGGGCCGACCGCTTGTTTGAGCTTGGCCGGATCGACCTGAGCGGTGTGGCCCGGTTCGAAATAGATCGCGCCAGTGGTGAAGTCGACCGCGAAAGCGATCAGCCCGGGAATGACGTAGAACAGCAGGCCCACGGCGTCGAGCACGGCAATCGCCGGGTCGATCTTGCCATCGATCTGCCCGCGACGATCGGGGTAGAAAATCGAACCGCAGGCCGTGAGTTGAGTGAGCAGGGTGGCGACCAGTACACCGCCGATCAGGCGAGAAGGTAAGCGCATGGAAAATCTCCTGAGTCATCTATTAACGAAGCTTCGTCTTGTGAAGTTAAGACCCTGACGAACGCTTGGCAGTTCGCCGTTATACTCGCCGCTCTGTTTGGGAGCCAGCATGATTTCTTTGCCGATCGATGAAGTTTTACCCGCCCTGCGTGAAGCGTTGGCGACACGCCACGAAGCCGTGCTCGAAGCACCGCCCGGCGCCGGTAAAACCACCCGCGTGCCTTTGGCCTTGCTCGATGAAGCGTGGCTGGCCGGGCAGAGCATTCTGATGCTCGAACCACGGCGTCTCGCCGCGCGTGCAGCGGCTGAGCGGCTGGCCAGCGAACTGGGCGAGAAGGTCGGTGAAACCGTCGGCTATCGCATCCGTCTCGACAGCAAGGTCGGCCCCAAGACCCGTATCGAAGTGGTCACCGAAGGCATTCTCACCCGGCGTCTGCAGGATGATCCGGCGCTGGAAGGCGTCGGTTTGCTGATCTTCGACGAATTCCACGAACGCAGTCTTGATGCCGATCTGGCCTTGGCCCTGAGTTTGAACGGTCGTGAACTGTTCCGCGCTGAACAGCCGCTGAAGATTCTGCTGATGTCGGCAACGCTGGAAGGCGAGCGGCTGGCCGGGTTGCTGCATGACGCGCCGATCCTGCGCAGCGAAGGGCGCATGTACCCGGTGACGATGCGCTGGGGCCGGCCGTTCCAGCCCGGCGAGTACATCGACCAGCGCGTGACCCAGACCGTCCTCGAAGCCCTGCACGATGAAACCGGCAGCCTGTTGGTGTTCTTGCCGGGTCAGGCGGAAATCCGTCGCGTGCATCAGCAACTGAGCGATGCCATCGGCGAGCGTAAAGACGTATTGCTCTGCCCGTTGCACGGCGAACTGGACTTGAATGCCCAGCGCGCCGCCATCGACCCGGCACCGGTCGGCCAGCGCAAAGTGGTGCTGGCGACCAACATCGCCGAGACCAGCCTGACCATCAACGGCGTGCGCGTGGTGATCGACGCCGGGCTGGCGCGGGTGCCGCGTTTCGACCCGGGCAGCGGCATGACCCGTCTCGATACTCAGCGCATTTCCAGGGCCAGCGCCACCCAACGTGCGGGCCGGGCGGGGCGACTGGAGCCGGGTGTGTGTTACCGCTTGTGGTCGCAGGATCAGCACGAGCAACTCGCGGCTTATGGCAGTGCGGAAATTCTGTCGGCGGATCTGGCGAGCCTGGCCCTGCAACTCGGACGCTGGGGCGTGACGCCGGGGGAACTGGTGTGGCTCGATGTTCCACCGGCAGCGGCTTATGCACAGGCGCAGGACTTGTTGCAGCGCCTGGGCGCACTCGAAGGCGAGGCGCTGACCGCGCACGGTCAGGCCATGGCCGAGTTGCCGGCGCATCCGCGCATCGCGCATCTGTTGCTGCGCGGTCAGGCGCTGGGGCTGGCGAACATGGCCTGTGACGTCGCGGCACTGCTCGGCGAGCGCGATATCCTGCGCGGTGCCGGTGCGGATCTGCACAGCCGCCTGGTGCTGCTCTCCGGCGAAGAACGCGCGGCACGCGGTGCACAGGGTGGCGTGCAGCGCGCCCGGCAACTGGCGCGGCAATATCGCGGTTACCTGCGTGGCAAGGCCAGCGCGCCGGTCAGCGATCCCGAACACCCGCGCTGGCTCGGTGCGCTGCTGGCGCTGGCTTACCCGGATCGTGTCGCCCAACAGCGGCGTGCCGGTGGCGCCGAATATCGTCTGGCCAATGGTCGCGCTGCGCTGTTCGCCGAAGCCGACAGCCTGATGAAGGAGCCGTGGATCGTTATCGCCGACCTCGGCAGTCGTCAGGGCCAGCGTGAGGAACGGATTTACCTGGCGGCGGATTTCGATCCGGCGCTTTTCGATTCGGTGCTCGCCGAGCAGGTGCATAACGTCGATCAACTAGACTGGGACGAACGCGAAGGCGTGCTGCGCGCCGAGCGTCAGCGCAAGGTCGGCGAACTGATCCTCAGCCGCGAACCGTTGGCCGGTCTGGACGAGGCGGCGCGCAGTCAGGCGCTGGTCAATCTGGTGCGGCGCAAGGGGCTGGAGTTGCTGCCGTGGACCCCGGAGTTGCGTCAGTGGCAGGCGCGTGTCGCGTTGCTGCGACAACTGGATCTGAACGCCCAGGCCGAAAGCCATTGGCCGGATGTCAGCGACGCGACGTTGCTCAAAACCCTGGAAGAATGGTTGATGCCTTACCTGGGCAAGGTCTCGCGACTGAGTCATTTCGCCAATCTGGACCTGTCGAGCATCGTGCGCAATCTGCTGCCGTGGCCGTTGCCGCAGAAGCTTGATGAGCTGGCGCCGCATCACATCAGTGTGCCGTCGGGGTCATCGATACGTCTGGATTACAGCGAGCAGCCGCCGATTCTCGCGGTGCGTCTGCAGGAGTTGTTCGGCCTTGCCGAGACGCCACGGATTGCCGGCGGCCGGCAAGTGGTCAAGCTGCACCTGTTGTCCCCGGCACGGCGGCCGGTGCAGGTGACGCAGGATCTGGCCAACTTCTGGCGCAGCACCTATGCCGAGGTGAAGAAGGATTTGAAGGGGCGATATCCGAAGCATTATTGGCCGGATGATCCGTTGGTGGCCGAGGCCACGGCGCGGGCCAAGCCGCGCGGCACTTGAAGAGCAAAAGATCGCAGCCTGCGGCAGCTCCTACAGGATTTTTGCGCTCCCTCTGTAGGAGCTGCCGCAGGCTGCGATCTTTTGCTTCTAACTACGCGCCTTGCCCGTCAGTTGTTCCCGGCAATAATCGGCGAACAACTGCGCCGGTTTGGTCAGTTGCCCACGTTTGAGCCACGCCGCCACCAGCCCCGAACCGGTGACATCTTCGACAATGTCGACGCACACCACTTTCTTGCCGTCATAGGTGCATTCTGAGTGCGGCTTCGTCACCAGCACCGAGAAGCCGAACCCCTGGCCGACCATGCCGCGCACCATCTCGATCGACGGCGAGCTGAACTCGATGCGCGGGGTCAGGCCGAGTTCTTCGAACAGGCTGACGAAGTAGGTTCGGCTCGGCTGCACGTCGAGCAGAATCATCGGTTCCAGGCACAGATCGCGCAGCGACACTTGCTTGTACTGGGCAAAGCGATGATCGGCCGGCAGTAGCGCATACGGTCGTTGCGCCGGCATCAGCGGTTCGGTCTGGATGGTGGCATCGAGTTCGTGTTCGTAGAGGATCACCAGATCGAACGTGCCCGAGGTCAGGCCTTGCACCAGTTCCTGCTGCTCGCCGTCGCGGATGCGGATTTTCACCCCGGGGTACAGCGCGGAAAATCCGGCAATCAATTGCGGCAGGTACAGCGGGGCGACGGTTTCGAAGCAGCCGATGTCGATCTGCCCGGCGACGATGTCGTTGTCGGCGAGGGCGTTCTGCTCGAACTCCCGGGCCATGCGCAACAGTTCCTGCGCCTTGCGGAAAAACCGTGCGCCGCTGGGCGTCAGTGACACGCCCTGGGCGTGATGGCGGATCAGCAGTTGCACGGCGAAGCTGTCTTCCAGACCTTTGATCGCCGTGGAGATCGCCGGTTGCGCGATGTACAGCTTGCGCGAGGCTTCGGCAACGCTGCCGCATTCGACGGTGGTGATGAAGTATTTCAGCTGACGCAAATTGTAGGCGGCCACGGCAAACCTCAGGACGAGCGGACTCGACTTCCAAGCAATTTGTGCGCCGCCGCGTCCGCTGCGCGACGATGTTTTTGTCCTTGAACAGTAGTCACCCACAGCGGTTTTGGGGAAACCGATTGAGCAGTTTTTTCATTGTCTGCGAAGACATTTTTACTAATTTTCGCCCGTCCGGGCCTGCGCCAACATCGACTGCACAATAACGTCCAAGGAGCATTCGACGTGTTCGAACTTGCAGAGTGGCAGCGCCAGGCCGTTGCCTTGAAGTTTCCCGATCAAGCCGTGATCAACGGCCAGCATTGCGTTGCGCAATCGGGGCAGACCTTCGCCGCGATCAATCCTGCCACCGGCCGGTTGCTGGCCAATGTCGCCGCGTGTGGCGAGGCGGATGTGGACGCGGCGGTGTGCAACGCGCGACAAGTGTTCGAGGCCGGCACCTGGGCGCAACGCCCGCCCGCCGAGCGCAAGCAAGTGCTGCTGCGCCTGGCCGAGCTGTTGATGGAGCATCGTCAGGAGCTGGCCCTGCTCGACTCGCTGAACATGGGCAAACCGGTGATGGACGCTTACAACATCGACGTGCCGGGCGCCGCCGGGGTGTTTCGCTGGTACGCCGAAAGCATCGACAAACTCTACGACCAGATCGCCCCCGGCGCCGCCAATGTGCTGGCGACCATCACCCGCGAAGCACTGGGCGTGGTGGCGGCCGTGGTGCCGTGGAATTTTCCGTTGGACATGGCCGCGTGGAAGCTCGCGCCTGCGCTGGCGGCGGGTAACTCGGTGATCCTCAAGCCGGCCGAACAATCACCGTTTTCCGCATTGCGTCTGGCCGAGCTGGCGCTGGAAGCAGGACTGCCGGCGGGTGTGCTCAACGTCTTGCCGGGGCTGGGTGAACAGACCGGCAAAGCCTTGGGCCAGCACGCGGATGTCGATTGCCTGGTGTTCACCGGCTCGACCCAGGTCGGCAAATATTTCATGCAGTACTCGGCGCAATCCAACCTGAAACAAGTGTGGCTGGAGTGCGGCGGCAAGAGTGCCAATCTGGTGTTTGCCGATTGCAAGGATCTGGATCTGGCGGCGGAAAAAGCCGCGTTCGGGATCTTCTTCAACCAGGGCGAAGTGTGCTCGGCGAACTCGCGGTTACTGGTCGAGCGTTCGATTCACGATGAGTTTGTCGAGCGCCTGAAGGCTCAGGCCGAACGCTGGCTGCCGGGTGATCCGCTCGATCCGCAAAGCCGTGCCGGGGCGATCGTCGATCAGCGGCAGACGGCGAGCATCCTGCGCGCCATTCGCGGTGCCGAGCAGGCGGGGGCGACCCTGGTGTGTGGTGGTCAGCAGCGGCGCTTCAATGGCTCGGACAACTTCATCGAACCGACGATTTTCACCGGCGTCAGTGCCGACATGCCGCTGTTTCGCGAAGAGGTGTTCGGCCCGGTACTGGCGGTGGTGCCGTTCGACAATGAGGACGAAGCCGTGCGTCTGGCCAACGACAGTGTCTACGGGCTGGCGGCGTCGCTGTGGACCGATGACCTGCATCGCGCGCACCGCGTGGCGCGGCGGCTGCGAGCCGGTACGGTGTCGGTGAATACCGTCGATGCGCTCGACGTGACCGTGCCGTTTGGCGGTGGCAAGCAATCGGGCTTCGGTCGCGATCTGTCGCTGCACTCGTTCGACAAATACACCCAGCTGAAAACCACCTGGTTTCAGTTGCGCTGATTGCGCGTAGACCCAATCGCTGGCAAGCCAGCTCCCACAGGTTTTTGTGGTGTCCGCCAATTCCGGGTACACCAACGATTACTGTGGGAGCTGGCTTGCCAGCGATGGCATTCTCCCAGGCAGTGAAAATTCCTGGCTTGCACCGACCGTGAGCATCCCCGCCAACCCCGCGCTTCAGCGGTGCACGCTAAGCAGTTTTTTCATCATTTGCTGCCAACAATTTCCTGATTTTCCTCAGCCCGCACATGGGCCACCATCGATCTTGCCAGCCCGATGTTTCACGCCAGAGTCCAGCAGAGACCGCAGCGTGGATTCACATCATCGCGGCCGGCCGTACTGCCCATGACAAAACTAAATCAACAGCGTCGGGAGTGCTCCATGATCAAGTCCTTGTGTATCCGTCTCACCCATCCTCTGGCAATCACCGCCCTGGCCGCCACGGTCGCGACCAGCGCGCAGGCCGGCACCTTGTCCATCGGCCATACCACCTGGGTTGGCTATGGCACGCTGTATCTGGCTCAGGATCTGGGCTACTTCAAGGAAAACGGCCTGACCGTCGAATTGCCGGTGGTCGAAGAAGCCTCGATGTACATGGCCGCCCAAGCCTCGGGGCAATTGTCCGGCTCGGCCTCGACCATCGACGAGGTGCTCAAGTACCGCCCGCAGTTCTGCTTCAAGGCTGTGGCGGCGCTGGATGACAGCCACGGTGGCGACGGCGTGCTGGTCGGCAAGGACGTGAAGTCATTGCAGGAACTCAAGGGCCAGGCCGTGGCCGTCAACGAAGGCTCGACGTCGCAGTTCTGGCTGTCGTACCTGCTGAAAAAGAACGGCATGAAAATGAGCGACATCACCGTGCAGAACATGACCGCCGACGATGCCGCCACCGCGTTCATCGCCGGTCGTGTGCCAGCCGCCGTGACCTGGGAGCCGCACCTGTCGATGGTCCGCGACAAGCAGCAGGGCAAGGTGCTGATCGACAGCAGCAGTACACCGGGGGTGATTGTCGATGTGGTCGCGCTCAACTGCAGCGTCATCGAAAAACAGCCGCAGGACGTCAAGGCGCTGGTCGCCGGTCTGTACAAAGCGGTCAAGTACACCCAGGAACACCCGGACGAGGCCTACACGATCATGGCCAAAGGCGTCGGCGGTTATCTCTCCGATCCGAAGGAACTGGCCGCTGCTGCCAAAGGCGTGCGTTTCTACGATCAGGCCATGAGCGAAAAACTGCTCGGCGCGCCGGGCAAACCGGGTGACAGCGCAGCGTTGATCAAGCTCGCCAACGAAACCGCCAGCGAACTGCAAGGCAAACCCTACAACGTCAGCCACGACGATCTGGTCGACAACCGTTTCGTCAGCCCGCTCTAGGAGGTCAGCATGTTCAAGCGCAAATCGTGGCTGAGCCGCTGCCTGACGCCCAAGACCGGTTTGCCGGTGCCAGTGGTGTGGAGCGCCAGCGGCCTGGCCTGGGTGTTGTTGGTCGGACTGTGGGCCGGGCTGTCCTACGGCGGCATCGTCCCGGGGATGTTTTTGCCCACGCCCGGCGCGGTGGTTGAAGCGGCGGTGCGTCTGAGTCGCGACGGTACTCTCGGCACCCACGTGTGGGCCAGTGTCGAAGTGGTGATGGTCGGCTTCATCGTGTCGTCGCTGGTGGCGGTGCCGCTGGGCTTGTTGATGGGCAGCTTTCGCATCGTCCAGGCGTTCCTCGAACCGCTGGTCAATTTCATTCGCTACCTGCCGGTGACCTCGTTCGTACCGCTGTTCATTCTGTGGATCGGCATTGGTCTGGAGCAGCGGGTGTCGGTGATCATCTTCGGCGTGTTCTTCCAGCAACTGGTGATGATCGCTGACGTGTCCAAAGGCATTTCCAAGGATCTGATCAACGCCTCCTACACCCTCGGCTCCAATCGCCGCGATGCGGTGTTGCATGTGATCGCCCCGGCCTCGGTGCCCGGTGTGCTCGACACCTTGCGCGTGACCATGGGCTGGGCCTGGACTTATCTGGTGGTGGCCGAACTGGTCGCGGCGTCGAGTGGCCTCGGTTACCTGAGCCTGAAAGCCATGCGCGGCTTTCAGGTTGACGTGATTTTCCTCGCCATCGCGATCATCGGCCTGCTGGGTCTGGTCACCGATCAACTGTTCCGCTTTCTCCGCTTGAGGGTTGCCGCATGGGCTCAGTAACCGCCGCCAATCATCGTTTCACCGAACCGCGCGCTGCTGCGCCGCAAGCCGCGCCGCGCCTGCAAGTGGACAAGGTCAGCCTGCGCTACAGAAAGCCCGACGGCGGCACGTTTACCGCACTGGAACAGGTGTCGTTCGAGGTGCCGGATCAGCAGTTCGCGGTGCTGGTCGGGCCGTCGGGCTGCGGCAAGTCGAGTCTGTTGTACCTGACTGCCGGCCTCGCCGAGCCGACCTCCGGCGAGATCTACGTCGGCGGTCAGCAAGTGCAGGGTCCGGGTGCTGATCGCGGCATGGTGTTCCAGAGCTACACGCTGTTTCCGTGGCTGACGGTGCGGCAGAACGTCGAGTTCGGCCTCAAGCGGCGCGGCATGCCGGCGGCGCGGCGCAAGGAAATTGTCGATTACTACGTCAATGAGGTCGGCCTCAGCGGCTTCGCCGACAGCTACGCCAAGCAACTGTCGGGCGGGATGATGCAGCGTGTGGCGATTGCCCGGGCGCTGGCCAATGACCCGCAGATCCTGCTGATGGACGAACCGTTCGGCGCGCTCGACAGCCAGACCCGTTTGCAGATGCAGCAGTTGCTGCTGCGGGTCTGGGGCAACAGCAAGAAGACCGTGCTGTTCGTCACGCACGATATCGACGAGGCGATTCTGCTCGGCGACCGGGTCTATGTGATGGGCGCCAAGCCGGGGCGGATCAAACAGATCCTCGACGTGCCGATCGAACGCCCGCGCTCACTGGACATGGTCATGGAGCGCTCGTTCATTGACATGAAGCGCGAGATTTTCGGCTTGCTGCATGACGACCTCGAGGAAGTCCATTGATCACATGACCCCCCTTCGGCAGCTCCTACAGGGGTAATTGGTGATCAGGGGGTGGCGGGCAGCAGGAACCGCGCAATCACCGGCAAGTGATCGGAAATGCGCAAGGTATCGTCCTGGCGCACCCTCGCTTCGACCCGTTTGATCTTCGGGCTGTAGAACAGATAGTCGACGGTGCGATCCGGGCCATTCAGGCCGGGGTCGTTGGGGTAGTGGGTCAGCCAGTGGGCGCGGTCGATGCCGCTGGCTTCGTTGTTGGTCGGGATCATCGGGTACTTGTCCCACAACAGGTGCAGCGCACTGTCGATGGAGTAGGGCGTGCGCTGCTCGGCGGGCAGGCGTTGATACTGGCCCAGCGGCAACAGGTTGAAGTCGCCGCCGATCAGCCACGGCAGGCCCTGGCTTTCGTACTTGTCGAGCACTTTGGCCACCGCCGTCACTTGCGCCTGCAAGGTGTCGTCCGGTTGGCTGGCGCGGTCCAGATGGGTGTTGAACACCGTCAGTTGCCCGCCGTCGCTCAGCGGCAGCTTGGTGGCGAGCAGAGCATCCTTGGGTTCGAACTGGCGCGAGATGAAATTCGCCGGCGGCACCGGCAATTGCAGGCGTTCGGCGTGTTCGATGCGATAACGGCTGAGGGTCGCCAGTTGCCGGCCAACGCTGCCGAAGATGTGTGGATCGGGAACGAAATCGGCCTTCCAGTCGAAGGCGTGGGTGCTGCAGGGGTAGAGGTCTGACACCCGTTCCTGCAGCAATTTGAGCTGATTCTGATAGTCACTGGCCTTGGCACCGTCATCCAGCTCCTGCAACAACACCACGTCGGGCTGCTCGTCGCGAATCACCCGCGCCACTTCGTCGAGGCTGAAGGCCATGTCTTCCGGGGTGGGCGCTTCATCGGTGCCCTGGGCCAGATCGTTCCAGAACACGTAGCGCTTGCCCGCGAGGTACTGCACGTTCCAGGTCATGACTTTCAGCGCTTGCCCGGGCACCAGGGTCGGCGGCGTACCGCTGCAGGTAACGGGCAGGGTTTCCCGCGCGCCGGGGCGCCAGGTCAGGCTGTAGAGCAGCCCGCCAATCAGGGCGATGGCGAGCGCAATCAACAACAGGGTGTAGCGCAGTAGACGGGGCATGGCTCGGCTTATCGCGTTACAAAAGTGGCTCCGAGCATACCTGACCGCAGAGCCTTGGCCCAAGGGCCGTGAAGTCAGACCGCTCCGTCACGTTTGTCAGGCAATTCGCTGATCAGCATGAACAGGCGGAACAGCACCACGCTGGTGAACAGCTGCAGGAAGCTGTGCGCGCTGTCGATCAGTACCGCGATCAGCGGATTCTGCGGGTCGGGGTACGCCGCCAGGGTCGCGCCCTTGAGCAGCCACAACGGCCCCATCACACACAGAATGCACAGCAGGATCCGCCAGAAATGCCCACGGGTCAGGCGCAGGCTTTCCTTCATTGCCTGCAACGGCCCCATGCCGCGCAACACCAACAGGTATTCAGCGAATGCGAGCATGACCATCAGCATCAGGCCCGGCAGGAAATACAGCGACAGCCCCAGCAGAATCAGCAAGGTATTGAGCGCCGTGAGCAGGGCGAAACGCGGCCACAGGCGCGCGGACATCGCCAGCAGATCGAGGTTGCGCGGGGCTTCGCCACGGGTGCGGGCGTCGAGAAAAAGGATCAGCGCGGCGGTGTACAGCGGATACACCAGCAGACCGACCACCACGCTGGCGGCGGAGAAACTGTCCGGGTCGGTGACGTGATCCACCACTTGCTGCAACGCCGCTTCGAAGATCACCAGCGGCAGGCACAACTGCACGATGCTGTTCAGGTGGCGTTTGAAAAAATACAGAGAGTCGCGCAGTACATCGAAGGCATTCATCAGTCGGTATCGCAGGTCGAAAACAGTGGCTCACTTTAACCGATGATGGGCGGGCCGACACAAACGTAAACATTCGGTAAAGGTCGTTGAAACATCCTGTCACTGCCTCCATTACAGAGGTGCGCCATGTCCACCGTGGACACGGGCAACGTTATCCCCGGCAATCTACGAGGTCGCCATGAACAGCGAAGAGCAAACCCTGATCGATGGACTGTTTTCCCGGCTGCAACAGGCCGAAACGGAGGCAGCCCCGCGCGACGCCCAGGCCGAGGCGCGGATCAAGGAACACCTGACCCGCCAGCCGGCGGCAGGTTATTTCATGACCCAGGCGATTCTGGTGCAAGAGGCGGCCATCAAGAGCCTCGACGAACAGAACAAGCAACTGACCCAGCAAGTTCAGCAATTGCAGGCTGAACTGCAGGCGGCCAAGTCGCAGAGCGCGGCCCCGGCACCCAGCGGCGGCGGTGGTTTCCTGTCGAGCATCTTCGGCGGCGGCAGCTCGCGTCCAGCGCCGACCCAGAGCGCTCCGGCTTCCACCGGCGGCTGGCGTGAACCCGCACCGCAGCAGAACTTCGGTGCGCCAGCGCCACAACAGAACTATGCCGCACCACCGCCCAACTACGCGCAGCAAGCAGCCCCGGCCGCGGGCAGCAGCTTCCTCGGCGGCGCCCTGAAAACTGCCGCTGGCGTGGCCGGTGGCGTGATGCTGGCGCAGGGCATCAGCAGCCTGTTCCATCACAACCAGCAGCCCGAAGAAATCGTTGAAGTGATCAAGGAAGAGCCGGCGCAAGTGGCTGACCAGAGCGGCAACGACTGGGGCAATGACCAGCGTGTGGCCGATAACGGTTTCTCTGGCAATGACCAGGGCGGATTTACCGACACTGATTACAGCGATGACAACTCGTCGTTCTTCGATGACGATGATTCGTTCGTCTGACTAACGGTCAGGCATCGAACCTTGTGGCGAGGGAGCTTGCTCCCGCTGGACTGCGCAGCAGGCCCTTCTTTTAAAAGACAGGGTCGCTGCGCAACCCAGCGGGACGGTGCGACGATTCGACAAGCTCCCTCGCCACACTGCTTTTTACTGGCATACTGAGCGCCTTTTTCGGGCCCGGCGCCTGATCCCGCTTCGTGCGCTATGCGCTCACAGGAATCCCGGTGAAAAAAATCGCAGTGTTCGCCGACGTGCAGAACCTCTACTACACCGTGCGTCAGGCCTATGGTTGCCATTTCAACTACGCCGCGCTGTGGGCTGACATTAGCAAGCAAGGGCAGATCGTCGAGGCCTATGCCTACGCGATCGACCGTGGCGACAGCAAGCAGCAGCAGTTCCAGCAGATCCTGCGCAACCTCGGCTTCACCGTGAAGCTCAAGCCCTACATTCAGCGCAGCGACGGCTCGGCCAAGGGCGATTGGGACGTGGGCATCACCCTCGACATCATGGACGCCGCCGACCACGTCGACGAAATCGTCCTGGCCTCCGGTGACGGTGACTTCGACATGCTGCTCGAACGCATCATCAGCAAACATGGCGTGCAAGCGGTCGCCTATGGCGTGCCCGGCCTGACCGCCAACTCGCTGATTCGCGCCGCCAGCCGTTATGTGCCGATTGAAGGCGCGCTGTTGCTCAAAAATTGATTTTTGTACGGAGTTGAACCCGGTTTGGAACGCATTGCAGTCATCGACTTTGAAACCACCGGCCTGTCGCCGAACAGCAGCTGCCGCGCCACGGAAATCGCTGTGGTCATGCTGGAAAACGGCCGTATCGTCGAGCGTTACCAGAGCCTGATGAACGCCGGCGTGCGCGTCCCCGCGTTCATCGAACAACTGACCGGCATCAGCAACGCCATGCTGCGCACCGCACCTGCGGCGGAGCGGGTCATGGAAGAGGTCAACGAGTTCGTTGGCTGCACGCCGCTGGTCGCGCACAACGCCTCGTTCGACCAGAAGTTCTGGGACTTCGAGCTGGGGCGAATCAAACGCACCCGATTGCAGAACTTCGCCTGCTCGCTGCTGCTGGCCCGCCGCCTGATGCCGGCGGCGCCGAATCACAAGCTCGGTACGCTCACCACTTTCGCCCGCCTGCCACACACCGGCCAGGCGCACAGGGCGATGGCGGATGCGGAGATGGCGGCGAATTTGCTGGCGCATCTGGCGGATGAGTTGCGGCAGAAGCATGGGGTGCGGGAGCTGAATCACGACCTGCTGTGCAAACTGCAGAAAGTCCCGGCGGCCAAAGTCAGCGAGCACCTGCAGCGCTACCGCTGATCCCAAGAACGCTAGAAATCCCCTGTAGGAGCTGCCGTAGGCTGCGATCTTTTGATCTTGCTTTTAAAAGTCAAAGTCAAAAGATCGTCCGAACGCGGCCCGAACCTTCGGCAGCTCCTACAGGGGCGTTTCGGTGGGGCTGATTACTTGCCGTTGCTTTCGATATGGCTCAACGGCACGCGCTTCTCGATCGCGCTCGACAACACAATCGAGGTCTTGCTGAAGCCGAACTTCGCCACCCGATTGATCAACTCTTCCAGCTCCGTCATCGAGCCCACCGCGCCTTTCATCATCACGCACGGATCGCCGGTCACTCGAAAGCATTCGGTCAGTTGCGGGATTTTCACCAGTTCGTCGTAGACCTTCTGGCTGCCGTTCTGGTGCAGGCGCAGTTCGATCATGCACTGGATCGGCAAGCCGATTTTCGACAGGTCGATGTTCGCCTGATACCCGGTGATCACCCCGGCCGCTTCAAGCTTGGCCACGCGCTCGGCCACGGCGGGGGCGGACAGGTTCACCTTGCGCGCCAGGTCGGCGTAGGACGCGCGGCCGTTTTCCAACAGGGCGCTGAGCAGCATGCGGTCGTATTTGTCCAAGGCCGGACTCCTGAAATTGCCAGACTTTCGAAATCACGGTTTAGCCCGTCGATCTCCGTTGTTTCAAAAGTGTACCGGCGCGATAAACAGGTTTTGTAGCTTATTTTTGCTCGCGGGCCTTTCTAGAATAATTCACACCCTGCCTCTGACTGTCGAGCTGCCCATGCCTGCCTTGCGCCGTTTTTCCTTGCCGTTGATCGCCGCGTTTTTTGCGCTGTACGTGATTTGGGGATCGACCTATCTGGTGATCCGCCTCGGCGTCGAATACTGGCCGCCGCTGATGCTCGGCGGAGTGCGCTTTGTGATTGCCGGCAGCCTGATGTACGCCTTCCTGCGCTGGCGCGGGGCGCCGGCGCCGACCTGGGCACAGTGGAAATCGGCGGGGATCATTGGGATCTTGCTGCTCAGTTTCGGTAACGGCGCGGTCAGTGTCGCCGAGCACACCGGCGTGGCGTCCGGCGTGGCGGCACTGGCGGTGGCGACGGTGCCGTTGTTCACGTTGCTCTTCGGCTATTTCTGGGGCGCGCGCAATACTCGCCTGGAGTGGGCCGGGGTGGCGTTGGGAATTGTCGGCATCGCCATGCTCAACATGGGCTCGAACCTGCAATCGAGTCCGCTGGGTGCGGCGCTGCTGATTTTTGCGGCGGCGACCTGGGCGTTCGGTTCGGTGTGGAGCAAACATCTGCCATTGCCGCAGGGAGCGATGGCCAGTGCCGTGGAGATGCTGGTGGGCGGCGTGGTGCTGCTGATCGGCAGCGCGGTCAGCGGCGAACACCTGCAAGCGTTGCCGCCGGTGGAAGGCTGGCTGGCCCTGGGCTACCTGATTTTCTTTGGCTCGATCATCGCCTTCAATTCCTACATGTACCTGCTCAAGCACGTGCGTCCGGCGGCGGCCACCAGTTATGCCTACGTCAACCCGGCGGTGGCAGTGTTGCTGGGGATCGTGTTTGTCGGCGAGACCATTGGCATGGAAGAAGCGCTGGCGATGCTGGTGATCATCAGTGCGGTGGTGCTGATCGGTCTACCGCAATGGCGGCGGCCGGCGCAGCCGCTCGTCGTGGAGCCGGCGAAGACCGTCGTCGCAGCAGAACAGCGTACGAATTAGGGTAAACTGCGCGCCATTGCACACTCGTGTCGCACAATTGCGCTGAATTTTTCCTACGGTACTCCCATGACTTTCGCCACTCTTGGCCTGATCGAACCCTTGCTGCGCTCCCTCGAGAAGCTCGGCTACCAGACTCCAACGCCGGTCCAGGCGCAAGCCATTCCGGCCGTTCTGGCCGGTCGCGACCTGATGGCTGCGGCCCAGACAGGTACCGGCAAGACTGCCGGTTTTGCCTTGCCGCTGCTGCAGTTGCTGGCCATGGAAGGGCCGAAAGTGGCCGCCAATTCGGCGCGTGCACTAATTCTGGTGCCGACCCGCGAGCTGGCCGAGCAGGTTCATGAGTCGGTGCGCCAATACGCTGAAAACCTGCCATTGCGCACGTATGCGGTGTACGGCGGCGTCAGCATCAACCCGCAGATGATGAAGCTGCGCGGCGGCGTTGATGTGCTGGTCGCCACGCCGGGTCGCCTGATTGACCTGTTCCGGCAGAACGCGTTGAAACTCGATCAGTTGCAAACCCTGGTACTGGATGAAGCCGACCGCATGCTCGACCTGGGCTTCTCCGAAGAACTGGCGAACATTTACCGCATGCTGCCGAAGAAGCGTCAGACGCTGCTGTTCTCTGCGACTTTCTCCGATGACATCCGCCTGCTGGCCGGGCAGATGCTCAACGATCCGCTGAGCATCGAAGTCAGCCCGCGTAACGTCGCAGCCAACACCGTCAAGCAGTGGGTGGTGACGGTGGACAAGAAGCGCAAGCCGGAACTGTTCGTGCACCTGATGCGCAAGAACAAGTGGAAGCAGGTGCTGGTGTTCGCCAAGACTCGCAACGGTGTGGATGCGCTGGTGGAAAAACTCCAGGGCCTGGGTGTGAATGCCGACGGCATCCACGGTGACAAACCGCAGGCCACCCGTCAGCGTGCACTGGATCGTTTCAAACTCAGCGAAGTGCAGATTCTGGTGGCGACCGACGTCGCCGCGCGTGGTCTGGATATCGAAGATTTGCCGCTGGTGGTCAACTTCGACCTGCCGATCGTCGCCGAGGATTACATCCACCGTATTGGTCGTACCGGGCGTGCCGGTGCGACCGGTGAGGCGATTTCGCTGGTGTGCGCGGATGAAGTGAACATGCTCTCGGCGATCGAGATGCTCACGCGTCAGACCTTGAAGCGCCAGAACGAGCCGGACTTCGAGCCTGAGCACCGCGTGCCGGATACCGACGCCAGCGGTCAGGTGATCAAGAAGCCGAAGAAACCGAAAAAGCCGAAGACGTCCGGCGGCGGCGGTGGCGGCAAGCGCAATCTGGGCAAGTGGGTCGACAGCGGTGAGACTCAGGCGCCGGAGCCTTCGATCAAGCCTGTGCGTAAAGTGCCGGTGTTCAATACCGGGCCGCGCAAGCGCAAGCCTTAAAGCCAAAAGCCCCTCACCCTAACCCTCTCCCGGAGGGAGAGGGGACTGATTGGGGGATGCTTGAATTCTACGCCGACCTGATTCTGCTGCTGTGAATCCACAATCGACTCGGGCTTTCAGGTCGATGTGTTACGCCAGACACCTCGGTCGGCTCCCTCTCCCTCGGGGAGAGGGTTGGGGTAAGGGTTCAGGCAGGCACCTCGGACTTGAGCCACTGCAACATTCCAATCCCCGCCGCCCGCCCGCTGGCAAAACACCCGGTCAGCAAATAGCCACCTGTCGGCGCTTCCCAATCGAGCATCTCCCCCGCACAAAACACCCCCGGCAACGCCTTGAGCATCAAGCGCTCATCCAGCGCCTCGAACGTCACTCCACCGGCACTGCTGATGGCTTCGTCCAGCGGCCGCGCTTTCACCAACGTCAGCGGCAACGCCTTGATCGCCCGCGCCAACAACGCCGGATCAGCGAAGGTTGCCGCGTCAGTCAGTTCACGCAACAACGCCGCTTTCACCCCATCAATTCCGACCTGACTGTGCAGATGCTTGGCCATCGAACGCGAACCGCGCGGTTTGCTCAACGCTGCCTGCAATTTATCCACAGGTCGGCCGGGCAACAGGTCGATGTGCACCGTGGCTGAACCCTGCGTATTGATCGCCTCGCGAATCGGTGCCGACAGCGCATAGATCAGGCTGCCTTCAACTCCGGTAGCGGTAATCACGCATTCGCCCAAGCGCGGGATATCGTCGTTCAAACCGATGGCGACATTTTTCAGCGGTGAGCCGGCGAATTTGCTGACAAGGAACTCGCTCCAGGCCTGCACCTCGAAGCCGCAATTGCTCGGCTGCAATGGCGCCAGTCCTACGCCGCGTTGCTCCAGGGGCAGCATCCATGCGCCATCCGAACCCAGCCGCGACCAACTGCCGCCGCCGAGGGCGAGCAGGGTGGCGTCGGGTTTGACGGTGATTTCGCCTTCGGCGCTGGCGATGCGCAGTGCGCCGTGTGCATCCCATCCGAGCCAGCGATGGCGGGTGTGGATCACCACGCCGCTGTCGCGTAGGCGTTTGAGCCAGGCGCGCAACAGCGGGGCGGCTTTCATGTCGGTGGGGAACACCCGGCCGGAGCTGCCGATGAAGGTCTCGATGCCCAGCTCATGAATCCAGCTGCACAACGCGTCGGCGTCGAAGCCGCGCAGCAAGGGCGCGATCTGCGGTGCGCGCTCGGCGTAGCGCGCGAGGAACGCCGGGTAAGGCTCGGAGTGGGTGATGTTCATGCCGCCGACCCCGGCCAGCAGAAACTTGCGCCCCACCGAGGGCATGCCGTCGTACAGATCGACGCGCACGCCGGCCTGGCTCAGCACTTCGGCGGCCATCAGGCCGGCGGGGCCACCGCCGATGATGGCGACGTGAGCGGGGTGGGGGGCGGAGTTCTGGGTCATGGCGTGCGCTGCGGTATGGCGGGATAAGGCGCGCATTCTAACAGCGCAGACCTTTGTAGGAGTGAGCCTGCTCGCGATGGCGGTTTATCAGGCGACATAAGTGCTGAATGTTGGTCCGCCATCGCGAGCAGGCTCACTCCTACAAAGAGATCGAGGTGAATTCAGTATGTGGTTAAAAAACAACCATCGCGCTGTACGCCATGCTCGGTGTGGCCTGTAGTCCCTTTCGCTCAGGTTATCCACAGGCCGTTCCACAGCCATTGTGGGTAACGCAGCACAGCTTAGTGACAACCGTGTGACGTCCAGACCCGTTGCGCGCTGTGATGCAGAATGCCGTGGCGGCGGGCGAGGGCGTGGCGATCCTTGCTGTAGCCGCCGCCGATCACGCCGACCACCGGGATGTCGCGGCCCAGACAATGGCGCATCACGCTTTCATCGCGGGCGGCGACGCCTTCGTCGGTCAGTTGCAGATAACCGAGGGCGTCGTCCTTGTGCACATCGACCCCGGCGTCGTACAGCACCAGGTCCGGTTGATACAGCGGCAGGAGGTAGTTGAGCGTGTCATCCACCACCTGCAGATAATCGGCATCGCCCATGCCGTTGGGCAGCGGAATGTCCCAGTCGCTTTCGGCCTTGCGTGCCGGAAAGTTCTTTTCGCAGTGCAGGGAAACGGTAATGGCCTCCGGCGTGTCATGCAGGATTCGCGCGGTGCCGTCGCCCTGATGCACGTCGCAATCGAAGATCAGCACACGGTTCACCCGACCGCTTTGCAGCAGGTAATGGCTGATGATCGCCAGGTCGTTGAAAATGCAGAACCCGGCCGGATAGTCGTAGTGGGCGTGATGGGTGCCGCCGGCGAGGTGACAGGCCAGACCATGCTCGAGGGCTTTTTCCGCCGCCAGAATCGAGCCGCCGACCGCCCGCACCGTGCGCCGCGCCAGTGCTTCGTTCCACGGCAGGCCGAGGCGCCGCTGGTCTTCGCGGGACAACTCGCCGCTCATGTAGCGTTCGATATAGCGACGGTCATGGGCCAGGGCGAGGATGTCGTTGGGGCAGATCTCGGGACGCAGCAGGTCGGCATCGCGGGTCAGGCCGCTGTCGACCAGGTGGTCGCGCAGCAAACGGAACTTGTCCATCGGAAAGCGGTGATCCGCCGGAAACTCGGGGCTGTAGTCTTCGTGGTAGATCAGCGGCAGTGGCATGGCAACTTCATTCAGGAACGATGGAAAGAGTGAACGATCCTACCAGCGATGTAGACTTGCGGCATGGAAACGGAGGGGCATGATGGAGCCGATACTGCAACTGGAAAGTGCGCGATTACTGATGCGCCAATGGCAGGACGAGGATTTGCCGGCATTTGCGGCGATGTGTGCCGATCCGCAGGTCATGCGTTACTTTCCACAGCCCCTGAGCCGTCTGGAAAGTGCGTCGATGATCGGCCGGGTGCGCGGGCATTTTGCCGAGCACGGTTTCGGTCTGTGGGCGCTGGAGCGCAAGGACAGTCGTGAGTTCATCGGTTTTACCGGTCTTGGCGTGGTCGGCTTCGATGCGCCGTTCACCCCGGCGGTGGAAATCGGCTGGCGTCTCGCCAAGGAGCACTGGGGCCTGGGCTATGCCAGTGAAGCGGCGTGGACCGCTCTGCGTTGCGGCTTTGACCGATTGTCGCTGAAGGAAATCGTGTCTTTCACCGCGCAGAGCAATCTGCCGTCGGAGAAAGTCATGCAGGCGATTGGCATGCAGCACGATCCGGCCGATGATTTCGATCACCCCAAACTTGCCGTCGATCACCCGTTGCGTCGGCATCTGTTGTACCGGATTACCAGGGAGCAATGGCTGCAAACCCTGCATGGCTAAGCCGACACGGACGTTTACAATGGCGCGACAATGGCTCGCGCCAGAACCTGAATGGGCCGCCGCAGCCAAGACTGCGCGGCATAGCGTTGTGTGAGGAGAGTCTGAATGAGCCAAGTGTTGGAAGATCTGGTCGACCTGCTGACCCTGGAACCGATCGAGGAAAACCTGTTCCGTGGCCGCAGCCAGGATCTGGGTTTCCGTCAGTTGTTCGGTGGTCAGGTACTCGGTCAGTCGCTGTCGGCGGCCAGTCAGACGGTTGAAGAGGCGCGCCACGTGCATTCGATGCACGGTTATTTCCTGCGTCCGGGCGACGCCAAGTTGCCAGTGGTGTATTCGGTGGATCGCGTGCGCGATGGCGGCAGTTTCAGCACTCGCCGGGTCACGGCCATCCAGAAGGGCCATCCGATCTTCACCTGCAGCGCTTCGTTTCAATATGACGAGGCAGGCTTCGAGCACCAGAGCCAGATGCCGGTGGTGGTCGGCCCGGAAAACCTGCCGTCGGAGCTGGAACTGACCCAGCAACGCGCGCACCTGATTCCTGAGCACATGCGCGAAAAACTGCTGTGCCCGAAACCGATCGAAGTGCGCCCGGTCACCGAAAAAGATCCGTACAACCCGCAACCGGCCGATCCGGTGAAGTACGTGTGGTTCCGCGCCGACGGTGCGCTGGCCGACATTCCGGCGCTGCACAAATACCTGCTGGCCTACGCTTCGGACTTCGGTTTGCTGACCACGTCGATGCTGCCCCACGGCAAGTCGGTCTGGCAAAAAGACATGCAGGTCGCCAGCCTCGATCACGCGTTGTGGTTCCACAACGATCTGCGCGCCGATGACTGGCTGCTCTACGCGATGGACAGCCCGTGGGCCGGCAATTCCCGGGGTTTCTCCCGTGGCAGCGTGTACAACCGCGCCGGGCAACTGGTGGCGTCGGTGACCCAGGAAGGCTTGATTCGGCACCGCAAGGACTGGGCATGAGCCTGAGCGATGTGAAGCACTGGGTGTTCGACATGGACGGCACCCTGACCGTCGCCGTGCATGATTTTGCGGCGATCCGTGTGGCGCTGGCGATTCCGCCCGAGGACGACATTCTTACGCATCTCGCGGCACTTCCCGCCGAGGAAGCCGCGGCGAAACATGCCTGGCTGCTGGAGCATGAGCGCGATCTGGCGCTGGGTTCAAAACCGGCGACGGGTGCAGTGGAGCTGGTGCGCGATCTGCACGGGCGCGGCTATCGCCTGGGCATCCTGACCCGCAATGCGCGGGAGCTGGCGCATGTGACGCTCGACGCCATCGGCCTGGCCGACTGCTTCGCCGTGGAAGATGTGTTGGGCCGCGATGAAGCACCGCCGAAGCCGCATCCCGGCGGGTTGCTGAAACTGGCCGAAGCCTGGAGCGTGCCAGCCCGCGAGATGGTGATGGTCGGGGATTACCGCTTTGATCTGGATTGCGGCCGGGCGGCCGGGGCACGGACGGTGCTGGTGAATCTGCCGGACAACCCGTGGCCGGAGCTGACGGATTGGCATGCGCAGGATTGTGTCGAGTTGCGGCGGATGCTTTTGGCCTGAGATCTTTATTGTCTGATCTGGCCTCATCGCGAGCAGGCTCACTCCTACAATTGGAATGCGTTTCCCCTGTAGGAGTGAGCCTGCTCGCGATGGCGCCTCAACAGTCACCACAAGTCATTAATCAAACAGCGCTTTCAGCCCCTCCGGCGACGTCAACATCCCATCGCCGTTATGCCCGACCCCGGGCACTTCAACCAGCCGCTGATTGACCCCTTCCGGATGCCGGCGCAGCAGGTAGCCGAAAAACAGCTTGCCGCGCTCCAGCCGATACGCGCCCTGGGCCTCGGCGGCGCAACTCTTGTCCAGCGCCGGATGTTGCGGGTCTATATCCTGCTGCCCCAGAAGATAAATCACTTCGCGTTTGATGTAGCTGCTCTCAAGCTGCAACGGCGTTTGCCCACCGGCGTATACCGGCATGTCTGCCAGACCGTACTTCCAGCGATTGAAACCCGGGCACTGTGCGTGATCGAACGCCACCGGTCGCTGTTCATTGAAATAAGCGTACGACGACGGATTGGCCACCACATAGCGCAGGCGAATGCCAGTGGCCTTCAGCGCCGGCTGATCCTTGGCCAGCAGGGCGTAGCGCTGCACCACCTGGCCGCCACCGGAATGGCCGAAAATCACGATCTGCTTCACGTCCGGAAACTGCTTGCGGTCGCTGACCCGGGCGACGATAGCGTCGAGTGCGGCGTAGGAACTCAGCGGCTTCGGCCCTGTGGATAACCCGCCGCCCATCCACTCGTTGCCGTTCCAGCGCAGCAATGTGTTGGGCAGGGAGTACAAAGCGACATCGCTTTCGTTGAGAAACTGTGGCGCGATCACCAGCGTGTGCGCGGTTTGCCCGGCCAGTTCGGTGGCGCGCTCGGCACTCTTGCGATACGTCTCTGCGTTGCGCAGACGACCATGAATGACGATCAGCACTCGTTCGATTTTCTCCGGTGCCGGGCTGATGCCGACGGCCATTTCGCCGGCCTCGAATTGCAGGCGCCCCGGGCTGATCGCATCGACGCCCGCCGCGTGCGCGCTGCCGCCGATGATCAGTAAAGCGAGAAGCCATTTGCGCATTTACAAATTTTTCGCCGCGAAGGTATCGCACTGGCCGACCTGGCCCTGGGCGAAACCGGTTTTGAACCAGCGCACCCTTTGCGCCGACGTGCCATGGGTAAACGAGTCCGGCACCACACGGCCCTGACCCTGTTGTTGCAGGCGATCATCACCGATGGCGTTGGCCGCATTCAAGGCCTCTTCGACGTCACCCGGTTCCAGCCAGTTCAGGCGCTTCTGCGCATGGTAGGCCCAGACGCCGGCGAGGCAGTCGGCCTGCAATTCCTGACGCACCAGCAAACCGCCGTCGCCTTCCATCTGCCGACCTTGCTGACGAGCCGTCTGAATTTTCGCCGAGACACCGAGCAGCGTCTGCACATGGTGGCCGACTTCGTGCGCGATCACGTAGGCCTGGGCGAAGTCGCCGGCGGCCTTGAAGCGCTGGGCCATTTCCTGGAAGAAAGCCATGTCCAGATAGACTTTCTGATCCGCCGGGCAGTAGAACGGGCCGGTCGCCGACGTCGCCAGACCGCAGGCGGAATTCACCCGGTTGCTGAACAGCACCAGGGTCGGATCCTTATATTGGCGGCCGGCCTGCTGGAAAATGGCGCCCCAGGTGTCTTCGGTATCGCCGAGGATCGAACGCACGAATTCGGCCTGCTGGTCGTTGGCCGGTGGCGTCTGGCGGGTTTGCGTCGAGGCCGGTGCCGATTGCTCGGTCATTTGCCCGGTGAGCTGGCCGAGGATCTGCAACGGATCCTGGCCGGTGATCCAGCCGATGCCGACGATCAGCAGGATCGCCCCCAGGCTCAGGCCTTTGCCGCCACCGAACCGCATGCCACCGCCGCCGCCGCTATCATCGCCACGGGCATCGACGACGTTGTCACTGCGTCGGCCTTTTTTCCATAGCATGTGGGAATCCTCTTTCTGTACGTGGTGATGAGTGTTGCCGGTGTGTGAGTGTGGCGCCAGTCCGGTCGTCCGTCTATTGGCGTGCACGCAAACAGGCCCGGCCTCGGGTGACGAGGGTGGGCCTGTTATTGACGAGCGCGTGCGCGACTAATTCAATCCGTTGACGGATTTCTCTCGGCGCGCTGTGCCTTAGCGATCGAAGGCATCCCACACCGGGGCGAAATCCGGGCTGACCTGACGCTGATTCTTCGGCAGGGCGGCGATCAGTGCGCGGTCTTCAGCGTCCAGTTCAACCTGCAGCGAAGCCAGGTTCGCCAGTTGATTGGTGCGGCTGCTGGCCTTGGGAATCGCCGCGACGTTGGGCTGATCCAGCAGCCATTTCAATGCGACCTGAGTCGGCAGCACGCCGTGTTTTTTCGCGATCTGCTGAATCTGCGCAATGTCCGAGACCTTGTTGCGCGCCAGCGGTGTGTAGGCGGTCAGCGCCAGGTCGTGTTGGCGCGCATAGTTGAGCAGGGCGTTCTGGCCGAGGAGGACGTGGTACTCGACCTGGATCGCTGACAGAGGGATGCCGTATTCCTCGACGACTGTGCGCAGCAACGGCAGCGGAAAATTCGCTACACCGATGTTGCGCGCCAGACCCTGCTCCTTGAACGAAGCGAGGGTTTCAAGGGTGCGCGGCAAGTCCCAGTCAGTGCTCGGCCAATGGATCATGAACAGGTCGACGTACTCGCTGCGCAAAGCCTTGAGGCTTCGTTCCATCGAGTGGCGCATGGCGTCGGGTTGCAACTGGTCCCACCAGACCTTGGTGGTGACATGAATCTGCTCGCGAGGTGTCGGTGTGTTCGCCAATGCTTGTCCGACCGCGTCTTCGTTGTTGTAGGCCGCCGCCGTGTCGATGTGCCGATAGCCGAGTTCCAGCGCTTGCTCCACGGCGCGGGTGCATTCGTCGCCGAGCATCGGCCAGGTGCCGAGGCCGAGTTTCGGCATGTTCAAACCCTGGGCGTTAACGATGTGCTGCATGGTCGATCTCCTGTTCGAAAGCAGTAATGCCAGCGATATGCCGGGCGGCGATGTAGCCAAAAGTCAGCGCCGGGCCGAGGTTGATCCCGCCCGCCGGATAGTGCCCGCCCATGATGCTGGCCATGTCGCCACCGGCGGCGTAGAGCCCGGCGATGGGCTGGGCATGGGCGTCGAGCACTTGCGCCTGCGGGTTGACCTTGAGCCCGGCGAAGGTGCCGAAGCAGCCCGGTTGGACTTTCACGGCGTAAAAAGGGCCGGTTTCTATTGGGGCAACGCAAGGGTTGGGAAGGTTCGCCGGATCGCCTTGCTTGCGGTTGTAGGACGTTGAACCGCGACCGAACAACGGGTCTTCGCCAAGGCGAGCCTGCAGGTTGTAGTGATCCACCGTGCGACGCAAACCCCCGGGGTCGATGCCGCAGGCGCTGGCCAATTCTTCCAGGGTGTTGCCGGTTTTCAGATAGCCGCTGCGGATAAATCCTGACACCGGAACGGGAAATGGCCGCGACATGCCCAGGCCATAACGCCGTTGAAAGGCGCGGCTGCAGATCAGCCATGAGGCGACTTCCTCGCCTTCAGGGGCGGCGGCAACCATGGCGCTGACGTAGTCGTAGTAACCGTTGGCTTCGTTGACGAAGCGCTGGCCGTTGCGCAGTACGCCGATGATCCCCGGTTTGCCGCGTTCGATGATGTGCGGGAAATGGCCGATGCTGCCGTCGGCATGCGGCACTTGCGAGACCGGCGCCCAGGCCACGGGCGACGCCAGGTCGGTGTTGACCGTGGCGCCGACGCTTTCGCCCAGACGCAGGCCGTCGCCGTTCACCGCCAGCGGTGGCAGTGCCCAGTGTTCATGACCCGTGGGCGTGCGCGGAAACAAGGCCTTGCGCCGCTCGATGTCGTTGGCAAAACCGCCGGCGGCGAGCACCACGGCTTTGCGTGCATGAATGCGGATCGGACCTTTGGCGCTGCTGACCACTGCACCGCAAACCCCTGCTTCATCGCGCAGCAGTTCGGTCACGGGTGCCGACTCCCAGAGCAAGACGCCAAGGTCCTCGGCGGACTTCGCCAGCCTTGCGACCAGCGCTACACCGTTGACCAATTGCATGGCCCTGCCGTGCACCGCCAGATCGAGCAAGTGTCGGGTAAAACGCCGCGTTACATGCCACGCGGCCTTCAGTGATCGGCTGAGATTAAGGAACGCCGAAAGGTCAGCGCCGGCCATGATCGGCATACCCATGAAGGACGTTTCGCGCATGGTTGTACGCAGGCGCCTGAGCAGGCGTCCGACTTTTCGTCCGTCGTAAGGCGCCGCGATCACCGAGCGACCGCCCGTGCCGGCGCCGGGTGTATCGCCATGAATGTCGGCAATGGCGTTGCCATCGGCGAATTGCAGAGCAGTGTGCTGTTCGAAGAACGCGACCATGTGTGGCCCGGCAGTGAGGAAAGCGTCGACCATTGCCGGGTCGTAATGCTCGCCGAGTTCATGGCGCAGGTACGTGCGCGGTCGCTCGACGTCTTCGACGATGCCGGCGCGTCGGGCCAGCGGATTGCACGGCACCCATGCCCAGCCGCCGGACCACGCAGTGGCACCACCGAACACCGGATCTTTTTCCACCACGATGACCTTCAGACCATGCCACGCCGCAGTGACCGCTGTGGATAAACCGGCGGCACCGGAGCCGACGACCAGAACGTCGCAGTCGATTTCGGGAAGTTCGGCAGGCATCAGGCAAAGCTCCGCAACTGGGTTTATTGGAATTAGATTCCAGAAATTAACCAATGAAGTTCAGCTGCAACAAGGCATGTTTCAGTAAAGTGGGCGGTTATCGCACGGCCAGTTCCGGATTTCGCTTTGTCTCGGATGTCTTCTAGAATCGGCAAAATTTCACTTGGACCTTCCCATGGCCGGCAGTCAGATCGAACGGGTTTTCAGTGTGCTGGAAAGCCTCACCAGTGAGCCCCGCGGGCTGCCGATGCAGACCTTGGCCGAGCAACTGGACATCCCGAAAAGTGCCACGCACCGGATGCTCGCGGAGCTGATTCGGCTGGGCTACGTGCGGCAGAATGCCGACACTTTGCGCTATCACCTGTCGACCAAACTGGTGGCGATGGGGTTTCAGTACCTGTCGAGCAGCGGTGCCGACATCGTGCAACCGGTGCTGGATCGACTGGCTCAGGAAACCGGCGAGCTGGTGCGTCTGGGGGTGATCGATGGCGAGCGCCAGACCTGGATCGCCAAGGCGCAGGGCGCACGGACGGGCCTGCGTTATGACCCGGACATGGGCCGCGACGCGCCGTTGTTCTACACCGCTTCCGGGCACGCGTGGCTGGCGTGCATGAGCGACGCTGAAGCCTTGTCGCTGGTCGAGCGCCAGGGCGTGGAAGTGCCGGTAGGCGTCGGGCCGAATGCGCCACGTTCCAATATCGAACTGCTGGAGCGCCTGCGTCTGGCGCGGGAGCAGGGTTATGCCTGTGTCGAGGAAAGTTCGGCGGTGGGCACCTCGGCGATTGCCGCGGTGGTCAAGCATCCTGTTGACGGGCGGGTGATCGGTGTACTGAGCATAGCCGGGCCAAGCGCGCGGATGCCCGGCGCGCGGCTGCACGAATTGGCGCCGTTGCTGCTGACGTTCACTGAGGAATTGTCGGCGGCGAGTCTGGCATCGGAATTGTTCGTGTGACCGGTCCCCTGTAGGAACTGCCGCAGGCTGCGATCTTTTGATCTTGAAAATCAAAGTCAAAAGATCGCAGCCTGCGGCAGCTCCTACAGGTTGAGCGTCGTGTATGGATTTGTGCGGTGTTCGCACGGTTTTCCCGTCACCGGGTGTTGAATTGTGGAACGCGGTTCTAAATTGTTGCTGGAGTGACATTTCCAACAACAATCACAAGAGGATCGCGCCTTGACTTCGCCCCTTCGTATCGCCCTGATCGGCGCTGGCAACATGGGCCAGCAGCATTATCAGCACCTGCAAACCCTCAACGACGCCCGCTTGTGCGCAGTGGCCGATCCCGGCCCGCAGGCGCCCGCGCTGGCGGCGCAGTGGGGCGTGGCGTATTTCGCTGATCATCGACAGATGCTGGAGCAGGTACGGCCAGACGCGGTGATCGTGGCCAATCCGAATAGTCAGCACGTCAGCACCGCCCTGGATTGCCTCGCCGCCGGAGTTGCGGTGCTGCTGGAGAAACCGGTGGGCGTGCATCTGGACGAGGCGCGCGAACTGGTGGCGGCCGTCAAACACAGTGGCGTGCCGGTGTTGGTCGGCCATCATCGGCGGCACAATCCGTTGATCGTGCGCGCCCACCAATTGCTGCGCAGCGGCGCGCTCGGGCGCCTGACCACGGTTACCGCGCTGTTCCAGTTACGCAAACCTGACCGTTATTTCGAGGTCCCGTGGCGCCGTGAGCCGGGGGCGGGCCTGTTGCTGACCAATCTGATTCACGACCTTGATCTGCTGCGTCACCTGTGCGGTGAAGTGCAGGCGGTGCAGGCCGTCACCGACAACGCAGTGCGTGGTTTTGCCAACGAAGACAGCGTGGCGCTGTTGCTGCAATTTGCCGACGGTGCACTCGGTACGCTGAGCGGTTCCGATGCAGTCGCCGCGCCGTGGAGCTGGGAGCTGAATTCCGGGGAGAACCCGGTCTATCCGCGCCAGGTCGATCAGCCGTGTTGTCTGCTGGCGGGTACCGCCGGGGCGCTGAGCCTTCCGCAACTCAAGCGCTGGCATTACCCTGCCGATCAAGTCGATGCCGGTTGGCACGAACCGTTGATTGCGGTGCAAGAACATTGCGCGACCGGGGATGCTTTGCGGTTGCAGCTGGAGCATTTTGTGCAGGTCGCGCGGCGTGAAGTCGAACCCTTGGTCAGTGCCGCCGATGCCGCGCGAACATTGGCGCTGGTCGAGGCGATTCGCGAGGCGGCGGCCAGCGGTCGTGCCTGTTCCCCTGCAGCGGTCGAGGCGTGAGCATGAACGAACGAATTCTGTCCCTGGCCAGTCTCACCGTACTCGAGTTGTCGCCACCGCAAATGGTCGAGGTGGCGGCGCGTGCCGGTTACAGCCATGTCGGCCTGCGGCTGGAGCCGGCGACGCCTGAGGAATATCACTTTCCATTGGTGGCCGATCGCGGTTTACGGCGTCAGACGCTGGCGCGTTTGCGCGACACGGGCATTGCCGTGCTCGATGTGGAAATCCTGCGGCTGAAAGCGCAAACCGTGGTCGCCGATTTCGACAAGCTGCTGGCCGTCGGCGCGGAGTTCGGCGCCAGTGAATTACTGGTCGCCGGCAATGATCCTGACGAGCAACGGCTCACCGACAACTTTGCCGCGTTGTGTGATCTGGCGGCGCCTTACGGTTTGCATCCGCATCTGGAGTTCATGCCCTGGACCGATGCGCGCAACCTTGAGCAGGCGCTGCGCATCGTTGCCAGTGCTGACCGGGAAAATGCCGCGGTGCTGGTCGATGCCTTTCATTTCGATCGCTCCGGTTCACGGCTGGAGGACCTGGCCAGCGTTGCGCCCGCGCGCCTGCGTTATGCACAACTGTGTGATGTGGCGGGGCCGAGACCGGCAGACATGGCCGAGATCTTGCGTCAGGCGCGCAATGAGCGGCGGTTTCCCGGCGAGGGCGATTGTGACCTGCACGGTTTGTTGCGCAGTCTGCCAGCTAATATTCCACTGAGCCTGGAGATCCCCACGGTAAAACTGCTGGAGCAGGGTGTAAGCGGATTGCAACGAGCGCAGATGGCGCTCGACAGGACGCGGGAATTGTTGGCGCAGTTGTAAGTCAGTTTTTGTGGCGGGGCGCCAGCGTCCTCGCCACTGTTTATTTTTCCTTCAGAGATATCCAATGACCGTCAGCACCCCGCTCTCCGGTGTCAACCAACCCTTCAAGGGGATCTTGCTGATTGTCGTGGCGACTTTCCTGTTCTCCAGTCATGACGCGCTGTCGAAATACCTCTCGGGTTTCTACCCGATCGTCATGGTGGTCTGGGCGCGGTATCTGGTGCACACCTTGCTGATGGCGGGGATTTTCCTGCCGCAGTCCGGGCTGCGCGTGCTGCGCACCAAACGGCCGTTGTGGCAGTTGGCGCGGGCGTTGTGCCTGCTCGGCACCAGTCTGTTTTTCACCACGGCGCTGCTGTACATCCCGCTGGCCGAAGCCACCGCGGTCAACTTTCTTGCGCCGGTGCTGGTGACGGCGTTGTCGGTGCCGTTGCTCAAGGAACGGGTGACGCGCGGGCAGTGGATCGCGGTGATTTGCGGATTCATCGGCGTGCTGATCATCGTCCATCCGGGAGGCGAGCTGTTCACCCCGGCGGTGCTGCTGCCATTCTGTTCGGCGTTGTTCTTCTGCTTTTATCAACTGCTGACGCGCAAGCTCAGTGAGGTCGACAGTCCGACCACCAGCAACTTCTTCGCCGGTCTGTGCAACACGCTGGTGATGAGTGCGCTGGTGCCGTTCTTCTGGCAGGTGCCGACCTTGTCGCACGCCGTGTTGATGCTGGCGCTGGGCAGCTGCGGGATGACTGCGCACCTGTTTCTGACCCAGGCGTTTCGCCACGCAGCACCGGCCCTGCTGGCGCCGTTCGGTTATTGCCAGATCGTGTTCGCGGGGCTGCTGGGGTGGGTGGTGTTCAACCACACGCCGAGTCTGCTGACGGTGATCGGGATTGCTGTGATCTGCTGCAGCGGCCTGGCGGCGGCTTGGCAGCAAAGCCGTCGCTGAAGGATCCACAAATTCCTGTGTAGGAGCTGCGGCACGCTGCGATCTTTTGATCTTCAAAATCAAGATCAAAGGATCGCAGCGTGCCGCAGCTCCTACAGGGGGGATGGGGTAGGCCGGTTATTCGGTGACGTCTGGAATCTTGCGCGGGGCCATGAAGTACATCCAGGTCAGCGCCACGAAGTACATCGCCGGGATCAGCGTAAACAGTACCGTGTAGTTATTGTTGGTGACGGTCAGGATGTGGCCGACGATCTGGGTCATGAACATCCCGCCGATCGCTGCGCACATGCCGCCGAAACCGAACACCGTGCTCATCATGTGCTTGGGCGTGTAGTCCATCACCAGGCTCCAGATGTTCGCAGTCCAGGCCTGATGCGCGCCGATGGCCAGAGAGATTGCCGCGACGGCGACCCACAGATTGCTCGAACCGGCGGCCATGACCACGCCGATGATGCAGCAGGCGAACAGGAACATCGACAGCAGTCGCGCCTTGATCGAGTTCATGCCGCGACCGATCAGGAACGAAGACAGAATGCCGCCACCGACGCTGCCGAAGTCGGCCGTCACGTAGATGATGATCAGTGGAATACCCATCTGGGTCACGTTGATGCCCAGGTTGTATTGCTGATTGAGAAACGGCGGCAACCAATACAGGTAGAACCAGAACACCGGCGCGGTCAGCGAATAGGCGAGGGCGAAGGCCCAGGTGCCGCGCATGCGCAGGATGCGTGAAAACGGTACGCGGGCTTGTTCCGGTTCGACTTCCTGCTGGATGTAGTCGAGTTCGGATTTTTTCACCCGTGGATGGTCTTCCGGGTTGAAGTATTTCAGGCCCCAGAACAGCAGCCAGATCCCGCCCAGTGCCGACATGCACAGGAACGCCGCCTGCCAGCCCCACACGTGGAGAATCAGTGGTAGCAGCATCGGCGTGAACATCGCACCGACGTTGGTCCCGGCATTGAAAATGCCGGTGGCCACGGCGCGTTCACCGGCCGGGAACCACAGGCGCGTGGTTTTCACGCAGGCCGGGTAGTTGGCCGCTTCGGTCAGGCCGAGAATAAAGCGGCAGACCATGAAGCCGACCGCCGACGTTGCCAGACCGTGAGCGCCGGTGGCCAGGCTCCAGAGCAGCACCGCGCAGAAGAACACGCGTTTGACGCCGACGCGGTCGATCAGCCGTCCTTGCAGCACGAAGCCGATCGCGTAGCCGACCTGAAACCAGAAGTTGATGTTGGCGTAATCCATCGCCGTCCAGCTCATTTCCTTGGCGAGGATCGGCTGCATGACGCCGAGGGCGGCGCGGTCGATGTAGTTCAGGGTCGTGGCGAAAAACACCAGCGCCAGCATGCCCCAACGGGTCTTGCCGACAGCCATGGCGCCGCGGATCTTGTCGCCGATGCCACCCGTGGCAGTGCTCATGGCCGGGGCCATGCGGGAAGTCTGTGAAGGAATCATTGTTCCACCCGTTTTTGAATTTGTTATGTGGTGTTGTTTGCACGCACTGCGACCGAAGGTTCATTTCCGGACTCAATGTGAAGTCGATGGTGGGCAGTGGACGAAAAATCGTCAATTCGCCGAAACGCCATAGTGTTCGATAATCGCACGCAAAACTAACCGGCTGGTACACTTTAAATTGCTGCTGAAGACGATGCAGCCAATAATTTCCTCACGATAAAAAACGGGCCTCTGCAGGAGCTGCCGAAGGCTGCGATCTTTGTTTGTGAAGATCAAAGGATCGCAGCCTTCGGCAGCTCCTACAGGGACGCGTGACAAGACGATCTCCATCGGGAGTAGAAACATGCAGCGTTCCATTGCCACCGTTTCCCTGAGCGGCACCCTGCCGGAAAAGCTTGAAGCCATTGCCGCCGCCGGGTTCGACGGGGTCGAGATCTTTGAAAACGATCTTCTGTATTACGACGGCAGCCCGCGGGAAATCAGGCAGATGTGCGCTGACTTGGGGATCGCCATCACCCTGTTCCAGCCGTTCCGCGATTTTGAAGGCTGCCGCCGTGATCGGCTGGCGCGCAATCTGGAACGGGCCGAGCGCAAATTTGACCTGATGCAGGAACTGGGCACCGATCTGGTGCTGGTGTGCAGCAACGCCTCGGCGGACAGCGTCGGCGACCGGCAGATTCTCGTCGATGACCTGCGGCTGCTGGCTGAACGTGCCGGCGCTCGCGGGTTGCGCATCGGCTATGAAGCGCTGGCCTGGGGCCGGCACGTCAATACTTATCAACAGGTCTGGGACATCGTCCGCCAGGCCGATCACCCGGCACTCGGCGTGCTGCTCGACAGCTTTCACACTTTGTCGCTGAAAGGTGATCCAGGCGCGATCGCCGACATTCCCGGCGACAAGATCTTCTTTGTGCAAATGGCCGACGCGCCGATCCTCGCCATGGATGTCCTGGAGTGGAGCCGGCATTTCCGCTGCTTCCCGGGGCAGGGCGAATTCGATCTGCCGGGGTTCCTCGCGCCGATCATCCAGAGCGGTTACACCGGGCCGTTGTCGCTGGAAATCTTCAACGATGGCTTCCGCGCCGCGCCGCCACGGGCCAATGCCGCCGATGGTCTGCGTTCGCTGCTGTATCTGGAGGAGAAAACCCGCCAGCGTCTGGAGCAGCAGGTAACGCCGGTGAGTAACCGCGACATCCTCTTCGAAACGCCAAAGGCCAGCGAGTACAACGGCATCGAGTTTCTCGAGTTCGCGGTGGACGAAGCACTCGGCGCCAAACTGACGAACTGGCTGGAACGTCTGGGTTTCGTCAAGGCCGGGCAACACCGCTCCAAGAGTGTGAGCCTGTTGCGTCAGGGCGATATCAACCTGATCCTCAACGCCGAACCGTATTCGTTCGGCCACAGTTTCTTCGAGGCCCATGGCCCGTCGCTGTGCGCCACTGCCGTGCGGGTCAAGGATAGCGCCAGCGCCCTGGCCCGCGCCGTTGCCTACAAGGGGCAGCCCTATCGCGGGCTGGTCGGCCCCAACGAACTGGAACTGGCCGCCGTACGCGCGCCGGACGGCAGCCTGATTTATCTGGTGGATGAAGCGGCGGACGTTTATGGCACCGACTTCAATCTGCTGCCGAACGCTCAGGCCCGTGGCGGCCTCAAGCGCATTGATCACATGGCCATGGCGTTGCCGGCGGACAGCCTCGACAGTTGGGTGCTGTTCTACAAGAGCCTGCTGGACTTCGAGGCCGATGATGAAGTGGTACTGCCCGACCCTTACGGCCTGGTGAAGAGCCGCGCGTTGCGCAGTCGCGACAGTTCGATTCGCTTGCCGCTGAATATCTCGGAGAACCGCAATACCGCGATTTCTCACGCGCTGTCGAGTTATCGCGGTTCCGGTGTGCATCACATCGCCTTCGATTGTGATGACATCTTCGCCGAAGTCAGTCGCGCCAAAGAGGCTGGAGTGCCGCTGCTGGATATCCCGCTGAACTATTACGACGACCTCGCTGCGCGCTTCGATTTCGATGACGAATTCCTCAGCGAGCTGGCGTACTACAACGTGCTTTATGATCGTGACGCACAGGGCGGCGAGCTGTTCCACGTGTACACCGAGCCGTTCGAGGGACGCTTCTTCTTCGAGATCATCCAGCGTAAAAACGGTTATGCCGGTTATGGTGCGGCGAACGTCGCGGTGCGCCTGGCGGCGATGGCCAAATCACGCAGCGGCGCGGTGCGCCAGGCGAAGTTGTAGGAAATTCGTAAACGCGGGATTAAACACGGGTCGCGCAGCTTCCTTAGCGCAGTTGTGCGGCCCATAATCGCCAGCCTGTGCAGTGATGGCCGTGAGCCCGCAATGACAATGACTTCAGAACTTCCCGCCGCTCCCGTCGAATCCGGCATCGAGCCGCGCAAGAGTCGCAAGAACAACCCGGAAAAGACCCGCGAGAACATCCTGCAGGAGGCGATCGTCGAGTTCGTCCAGCAGGGCTTGTCCGGCGCCCGCGTCGACGCGATCGCCGAGCGTATCCACACCTCCAAACGCATGATCTATTACTACTTCGGCAGTAAGGAGCAGTTGTACGTCGAGGTACTGGAGAAGCTTTACGGCGACATCCGCAGCACCGAAAACCGCCTGCACCTGGCCGAGTTGCCGCCGGTGGTGGCGATCCGCCGACTGGTGGAATTCACCTTCGATCACCACGACCGCAACGTCGATTTCGTGCGCATCGTTTGCATCGAAAATATCCACAACGCCGAGTTCGTGAAGCGTTCGGATGCGATAAAGGCGATGAACAATACGATCCTCGATTCACTGGGCGAGATTTTGCGTCGCGGTGCCGAGGAGGGTGTGTTCCGCGCCGGGCTGGACGCGCTGGATGTGCACTTGCTGATCAGTTCGTTCTGTTTCTACCGCGTTTCGAACCGCCATACGTTCGGTGAGATCTTTCAGATCGACCTGCCGGATGAAAGCATCAAGCAGCGTCATCGCGAGATGATCTGCGAGTCGGTGTTGCGCTACTTGCAGCCGTGACAAGCAAAAGATCGCAGCCTTCGGCAGCTCCTACACAAGGCCCTGTAGGAGCTGCCGAAGGCTGCGATCTTTTGATCTTTTAAACGTTCATGCTTTGAAAATGCGCCAGCATGCGCTGCGCATCCGGCACCACGCCGCTGAACAGCTCAAACGCCTTAACTGCCTGAAACACCGCCATGTTGCCGCCGTCCAGCGTGCGGCAACCCAGCGCGCGGGCGTTGCGCAGCAGCTCGGTTTCCAGCGGGAAGTAAACGATCTCCGCGACCCACAGTTCCTTGCGCAGCAACTCCACCGGCACCGGCATCCCCGGCAGTTTGGCCATGCCCATCGGCGTGGTGTTCACCAGGCCATCGGCCTGATTCAACGTACCCGGCAGATCACGCCCGGCCAGCGCGCGGCCTGAGCCGAAATGCTGGTTGAGGTTGTTCGCCAGACTCTCGGCGCGTTCGCGGTCGACGTCGAAAATGCTCAGCTGCTGTACGCCTTCACTCAACAGCGCGTGGGCCACCGCCGCCCCTGCTCCCCCGGCGCCCATCTGGACCACACGTTCACGCGCAGCGTCCTTCAGGCCCCGACGAAAACCTTCGGCAAAACCCAGGCAATCGGTGTTGTGGCCGATGCGCTTGCCATCCTTGAGCACCACCGTGTTGACCGCGCCGATGCCTTGGGCTTCCGGCGACAGCTCATCGAGCAGCGGGATGATCGACTGCTTGCACGGGAAAGTGATGTTCAGGCCGGTGTAGTTCATCCGTTCGGCGGCCTGCAGCAAGTCGGGCAGGGCATTTCTGTCCAGATGCAACTGATCGAGGTCGATCAGCCGATACAGGTAACGCAGGCCTTGGGCATCGCCTTCGTGTTCATGCAGGGCTGGCGTGCGCGAGGCCTGAATGCACGCACCGATCAGTCCGGCGAGTATTACGTTCTTGCGAATCATGCTGCACGCCCCTTCAGTCGTTGACTGAAATGCTCCAAAGCCAGGCGATAGCCATGACTGCCGAAGCCGCACATCACCGCCGTAGCGATGGCAGAAACGAAGGAGTGATGGCGGAACGGCTCACGCGCATGCACGTTGGACAGATGCACTTCGATCACCGGCAACTCACTGGCCACCAGCGCGTCGCGGATCGCCACCGAGGTGTGCGTCCAGGCTGCCGGGTTGATCACGATCCCGGCGCAACGCCCGCGTGCCGCATGAATCCAGTCGAGCAATTCGCCTTCGTGATTGGTCTGGCGAAACTCCACCGTCAGGCCGAATTCTTCGGCGGCACGCCCGCACAGTGCAGAGATATCGGCCAGGGTTTCGTGACCGTAGGTCGCCGGTTCACGGGTGCCGAGCAGGTTCAGGTTCGGGCCGTTGAGCACCAGAACGATAGGGGGCATGGGGGCAAACTCCACTTATTGTTTTTGGCTTGGGCCGAGGGTTTCAGCCTGTGGAGGTAAAATGTACCAGATGGTTACCGCGGTCAATTGAACGGCGTTGCGTCCGACGTTTTATGTTCGGTGATCGCACAAGAGCCACATTGCATTCGGATTTTTCGAATTGTATCGACAGTTTTGCTTACGTTTTTTCTCGAAGATGCAGCGCTTCCTCATCCGTGCCGACGCTAGTCTGCATGTGGTGAAAGGCGTTGAGGTGCAGTGCAGCACCGGCCGTCGGATTTGAAGGGAAAATCGAATCCTGAAACTTATTAACCTAACGGATGGGTTAGCATGAAAGTATGCAACTACAAGGGATTGTCGATAAGCATCATGTTGCGAGATGAGCATTGCCCGCCACATGTTCACGTTAATGCAGGCGCCTGGAATGCCCGATTTCAGTTCAGTTTCTGGCACAACGACATTGACCTGTGGGATGTCGTGCCGCTTTCACGTCGACCGCCGCTGGCGGTGCTGGAAGGATTGTGTCGATCACTGGGGCAACCTGCTCATCTGCGTCGCGCACGAGGGATCTGGTGGTCAGTCTTGCAGACAGTTTGTCTCGACAATCAGGTGTGGGACTGCGAGTCAAACGAAGTTCCCGTGATGAAACCGGTCACCGCTACGACCTACAGGATCAGTTCGGCGCGTTATGAGCCAGAAGCAGACAAGACTGTTCTGACATTGCTCGGCAAACTGGCAGGAGTTGAAATCGATTTATGAAAGTCATCAAGGCAAAGCCGTCCGAACATCGTCCGCTGACGGAAGAAATGCTTGATGCCGCGATAAAACGTGGCGAAGCGCGACAAGCTAGCAGCTTGCAGGCTGTTTCCGTGACCTTTGAAAACCCCTCTCTGGTCATTCGTTTTGAAGACGGCAGCGGTGTGTTGCTACCGGTGAGCCAGTATTCGGAGTTCGACGGGTTTGATTCAGACGATTATGCGAACCTGACAGTCGGCTATGCAGGCACTGCGCTTTGCCACGAGGGCAAAGACCTCGACGTTTCCATCTCCGGAATGATTTCGGCGAGCCCGTCACTCATGAGGATGGCGGCTTCGGTGGTTGCGTCGCGCAACGGTCGTCAAAGCAGTGCGGCAAAATCCGAAGCTGCACGAGCAAATGGCAAGAAGGGCGGGCGTCCACGTAAGACCGACACTGCACCGTAAGCAGGAACAAAAAAGCCGTCAATCAAGACGGCTTTCTCGTATCCGGCATTCGCCATCAGCGCCGGGTCAGCAACACCCCGGACTCCATGTGATGCGTCCAGGGGAACTGGTCGAACATCGCGCAGCGGGTGATGCGGTGCGTGTCGTGCAGCTGGGCGATGTTGGCCGCGAGGGTTTCCGGGTTGCACGAGATGTACAGGATGTTGTCGAAGCGCCGGGTCAGCTCGCAGGTGTCCGGGTCCATGCCGGCGCGTGGCGGGTCGACGAATACGCTGCCGAACTCGTAGCTTTTCAGGTCGATGCCTTGCAGGCGACGGAACGGGCGCACTTCGTTGAGCGCTTCGGTCAGCTCTTCGGCGGACAGGCGTACCAGCGTGACGTTATCCACAGCGTTTTCGCTGAGGTTGCTCAGTGCGGCGTTGACCGAAGTCTTGCTGATCTCGGTGGCCAGTACTTTGCGCACACGGGTCGCGAGCGGCAGGGTGAAGTTGCCGTTGCCGCAGTACAGCTCCAGCAGATCGTCAGGACGATCGCCCAGCGCTTCGAATGCCCAGTTGAGCATCTTCTGGTTCACCGTGCCGTTGGGCTGGGTGAACGCGCCTTCCGGCTGGCGATAGCTGAACGTGCGGCCGCCGACTTCGAGTTTCTCCACCACGTAATCGTGGCCGATGACTTCGCGCTTGCCCTTGGAACGCCCGATGACGCTGACGTTGAGATCAGCTGCCAACTTCGACGCGGCCGCATGCCAGTGCTCGTCCAGCGGACGGTGATAGCACAGGGTAATCATCGCATCGCCAGCCAGGGTGGTGAGGAACTCCACCTGGAACAGCTTGTGGCTCAGCGCCGAACTGGCCTGCCATGCCGCCTTGAGCTGCGGCATCAACTGGTTGATGCGCAGGCTGGCAATCGGGAACTCTTCGATCAGGATCGGCGTGCGTTTGTCGTCCTGGGAGAACATCGCGTAGTGCCGCTCGCCGGCCTCGCGCCACAGGCGAAATTCCGCACGCAGGCGGAAGTTCTGCAGCGGCGAGTCGAATACCGTCGGCTCCGGCGCATCGAACGGGGCCAGCAGGTCACGCAAGCGCGTGACCTTTTCTTCGAGCTGTGTGGCGTAGGCCTGGGAATCGAAAGTCATGCGTTGAACCAACCCAGCTTGATCACGAACAGAATCGACAGAATCACCAGCGCCGGGTTCAGCTCACGGGCGCGGCCCGACAGCAGCTTGATCACGGTCCAGGAGATGAAGCCGAAGGCGATGCCGTTGGCGATCGAGTAAGTGAACGGCATCGCCAGCGCGGTGACCACGACCGGTGCGGCGACGGTGATGTCTTCCCAGTCTATTTCCGCCAGACCCGAGGTCATCAGCACGGCGACGAACAGCAGCGCCGGTGCGGTGGCGAATGCCGGAACGCTGGCCGCCAGCGGCGAGAAGAACAGCGCCAGCAGGAACAGGATCGCCACGACGATGGCCGTCAGACCGGTGCGACCGCCAGCACTCACGCCGGCAGCCGATTCGATGTAGCTGGTGGTGGTCGAAGTGCCCAGCAGCGAACCGGCCATCGCGGCGGTGCTGTCGGCGATCAGTGCACGACCCATTTTCGGCATATGGCCGTCCTTGCCCATCAGGCCGGCACGCTTGGCGACGCCGATCAGGGTGCCGGAGTTGTCGAACAGGTCGACGAACAGGAAGGCGAAGATCACGCTGACCAGACCGATGTCCAGTGCGCCCTTGATGTCCAGTTGCATGAAGGTCGGCGCCAGCGAAGGTGGCATCGAGGTCACTCCGCCGAACGGGGTGAAGCCCATGGCGATGGACACGATGGTCACCGCCAGAATGCCGATCAGCACCGCGCCGCGTACTTTCAGCGCTTCGAGGGCAACGATCAGGGCGAAACCGAGGGTGGCGAGAATCGGCGCCGGGGCTTTCAGATCACCGAGGCCGACCATGGTCGCCGGGTTGCTGACCACGATGCCCGCGTTATGCAGGGCGATCAGCGCCAGGAACAGGCCGATACCGGCGGCAATCGCCGAGCGCAGCGGCAGCGGGATGCTATTGATGATCCATTCGCGGATGCGGAAGATCGACAGCAGGAAGAAGCACACCGCCGAGATGAACACCGCGCCCAGCGCCACTTGCCAGGTGTGGCCCATGTGCAGGACCACGGTATAAGTGAAGAAGGCGTTCAGGCCCATGCCCGGCGCAAGCGCGATCGGGTAGTTGGCGATCAGGCCCATGATGGTCGAGCCGATGGCGGCTGCCAGACAGGTGGCGACGAACACCGCGCCCTTGTCCATGCCGGTCTCGCCGAGAATGCTCGGGTTGACGAACAGAATGTAGGCCATGGCCAGGAAGGTCGTGACGCCCGCCAGAATCTCGGTACGCACGTTGGTGTTGTGTGCCTTGAGTTGAAACAGCCTTTCCAGCATGTCTGCTCCCCGTGGCGCGCGTGGCGCCGTGAATGTATCGACCTCAACAGCAAAGCACAGACCGTCGCAAGCGCCTGGGAATTTGTGGTGGGCCGGAAAAAGCCGCGCATCATACCAGCAGCGTGAGGAATATGGCGGTTGTTGGTGCCGAACGTCGTCGAAGTTTTGCCGCAGGGCCAACTGCGCCATACTGCGCGCTGAATTTTTCGGGGAAACGCGATCACATGGGCAAGCGCTGGATGAAGGCTTTCGGGTTAGTGGCCGGGCTGATGGCCGGGTCGACGGCGGCGCTGGCAGCCTCGGCACCACCGTTGACGCAAGTGAAAGTGATCAAGGTTCAATCGCCAGCCTGTGGTCTGGAAGACATCGGCGATAATCAGCCGCAAACCCAGTGCAATCACAGCGGCCCGAGTATCAAGGTGTTTGTGCTGGAAATCGGCTACGGCCAGAACCAGCCGCACGCCACGCTGGATGGTTTTGAAGTGAATGGGACCCGCGCGCCGGTGTGTGCTTTTGATAACGGCAATCTGACCGAGTGCACGCCCGGCAGCAAAACTGTCGGCTCGCTGTATACCTTCGATCTGGTGGGCAAACAGGAAGGCACGTTCAGTTTCAGCAATACCTCGATCAACGCGCCACGCAACACCCTGTCGACCCAGCTTTACATCAAGTAACGGCTGTCACCGAACAGGGCAGGGCAAAGCTGACTACGCTTTAAAGATCACCCAGCGGATGGCGGCCATGACCTCTAGAGCCCTGATTACCCTCGCCGAGGGCATCGATGATCTGCAAAGCGTGACCCTGATCGACGTGCTGCGCCGCGCTGGGGTCGAAGTGGTGGCGGCCAGTATCGAAGGCCGGCGCATGCTGACCTGCGCGCGCGGCGCACGCCTGACGGCGGATGGCATGCTGGTCGATGTGCTGGCGCAGACTTTCGACTTGATCGTCCTGCCCGGTGGTGTTGTCGGTGCACAACATCTGGCGGCGCATCAACCGCTGCAACAATTGCTCAAGGACCAGGTCAGCGCCGGGCGCCTATTCGCCGCCATCGCCGAATCCCCGGCCATCGCCCTGCAAGCTTTTGGCGTACTGCGTCAACGGCGCATGACCTGCCTGCCGAGTGCCAGCCATCAATTGTCGGGCTGTACGTTTGTTGATCAACCGGTGGTGGTCGACGGCAACTGCATCACCGCCCAGGGCTCCGGTGGCGCACTGGCCTTTGCCCTGACGCTGGTCGAGCAACTTGGTGGCAAAGCGTTGCGGACGAAAGTGGCGGGGGAGATGTTGGTGTGATGGCTTCAGGCGTGGGCAGCGATAGGGGTAATGGCTGGTTGCTCCCGATGCTCTGCTTGCCACAGATCGTAATCGGTTTGAACGCCTAGCCACACGCGCGCCTTGCCAATGCCTGCTCGCTCCAGCCGTACCGCCAGATCCGGGCTGATCGGTGCATGGCCGTGCAATACGCGGGAAAGGTGAGGGCGCGCGAAGCCCAGATGTCTGGCCAATTCACTCACGCTGATGCCTAACTCCGGCAAGACATCCATGAGCAGTGTTTCACCGGGGTGTGGCGGGTTGTGCATGGGAAGCCTGCAGGATTTGATCATGGCGGCGAGTGTAAGGCGATACATTACACTCTGTGCGGTAACTTTGTACCGCACCTTTTCAATCAATTTGTGCCTGGCCTGTTGATTTGACTGATGTGACCTAGACCTTCGCCTCTTCCACCGGCACATGCATCCGGTCGCGTTTGGCCAGGGTCGGGAACAGTTTGATCCAGGTGCCGGTGACCACCAGCGTGCCGATCCCGCCCATGACCACGGCCGGCACGGTGCCGAACCAGTGCGCAGTGAGGCCGGATTCGAATTCCCCCAACTGGTTCGAGGCGCCGATGAACAGGCCGTTCACCGCGCTGACCCGGCCGCGCATCTCGTCCGGGGTTTCCAGTTGCACGAAGGAGGCGCGGATGACCATGCTGATCATGTCCGCCGCGCCGAGCACCACCAGCACCGCCAGCGAGAACCAGAACGAGGTCGACAGGCCAAAGGCGATGGTTGCCACGCCGAATACGCCGACCGCGGTGAACATCACCCGGCCAACGTTGCGCTCGACGGCAAATCGCGCCAGAAACAGTGACATCCCCAACGCGCCAACCGCTGGCGCCGAGCGCAGCAGGCCCAGGCCCCACGGCCCGGTGAGCAGGATGTCCTTGGCGAACACCGGCAGCAATGCGGTAGCGCCACCGAGCAACACCGCGAACAGATCCAGCGAGATCGCTCCGAGAATGTCCGGCCGACTGCGAATGAAGCGGATACCCGCCAGCAACGAATCCAGCGTGGCTTTGCCCTTGTTCAGCGGCGTTTGTCGCGCGGGCAGGTTGAGCATCAAGGTGCAGGCGATGACGTAGAGCAATACCGTCGGGCCGTAGACCCAGACGCTGCCGAACGCGTAAAGCAAGCCACCGAGGGCTGGAGCGACAATAGTGGCTGACTGTTGAGCCGATTGCGCGGCGGCGACCGCCCGTGGAAACAGGGCGCTGGGCACGATGCTCGGCAGCAGCGCCTGGGTCGTCGGCATTTCGAAGGAGCGCGCCGCACCGAGCAGGAAGGCGAGGATAAAGATCATTTCCCGGGTGACGTGATCGGTCGCACTGCCGATGGCCAGCGCCAAGGCAATCAACGCCTGCAACGACTGACAGATCGCCGCGACCCGACGCCGGTCATAACGGTCGGCGACATGCCCGGTGTGTAGCATGAACAGCACCCGAGGCGCGAACTCGACCAGCCCGACCAGACCCAGGTCGAGCACGTTGCCGGTCAACTGATACAGATTCCAGCCGATCGCCACGGTGAGCATCTGAAAACCGCTGGCGGTGAAGATCCGGGCGAACCAGAACGCGAGAAACGGACGATGGTGACGTAACAGCAGGGGCTCTTGGCTGGGCATCTGAAGGCAGGTCTGGCTCAGGAGGGGAACGGCGAGGTTATCACCAGTCTGTAACAGGAAGTTGCTATGACAGAAAATTTAGTTAGCCAGACATCGATCATCCGGATACCCCTCTCTCTGTGGCGAGGGAGCTTGCTCCCGCCGGGTTGCGAAGCGGCCCCAAGCCAGCGCAATCCTGCTTTCAGGCAAGCGCTGGAAAACCTTTTTACGACTGCTGCGCAGCCGAGCGGGAGCAAGCTCCCTCGCCACAGAGGGTTTCTCGGCTCTGGGATATCTGTTTCAGAGCGTTGCCCAGGCAATGAGGCAACTTGTCACGCGGCAAACGACCACGCCGTCCTTCGTCGGAAATGGGACTACTCTTTTAACGTTGCTTGATCCAGATCAAGACCCTCGCGGGCCATGGTCTGGTGGCCCGATGGCCAGACTCCCTGCGTTGCGATGGTTATTAAAAAAGAACGAATCAGAATTCGCCGCACTCGATATCCGTGGGGGCAGTAGGCAGGGGCCACAAGCCCCAATGCCGGTATTACCTGACAGAGGAAGCCATATGTTCGGTTTAGAGGCACTCGATCTCGCCCGAATTCAGTTCGCGTTCACCATCTCGTTCCACATCCTGTTCCCGGCCATCACCATTGGTCTGGCGAGCTACCTGGCGGTGCTCGAAGGGCTGTGGTTGAAAACCCATAACGACACCTACCGGGACCTCTACCACTTCTGGTCGAAGATCTTTGCCGTCAACTTCGGCATGGGTGTGGTCTCCGGTCTGGTCATGGCCTACCAGTTCGGTACCAACTGGAGTCGTTTCTCGGACTTCGCCGGTTCCGTCACCGGACCGCTGCTGACCTACGAGGTGCTCACGGCATTCTTCCTCGAAGCCGGTTTCCTCGGGGTGATGCTGTTCGGCTGGAACAAGGTCGGACGCAAACTGCACTTCTTCTCCACAGTGATGGTAGCGATCGGCACGCTGATCTCGACATTCTGGATTCTCGCTTCCAACAGCTGGATGCAGACGCCGCAAGGCTTCGAGATCGTCAACGGTCAGGTGATCCCGACCGACTGGCTGGCCATCGTCTTCAACCCGTCGTTCCCTTATCGCCTGATGCACATGGCGACCGCTGCGTTCGTTGCCACAGCGTTCTTCGTTGGCTCGTCGGCGGCCTGGCACCTGCTGCGCGGCAAGGACAACCCGGCGATCCGCACCATGCTGTCGATGGCGATGTGGATGGCGCTGATCGTCGCGCCGATCCAGGCGGTTATCGGTGACTTTCATGGCCTGAACACCCTTGAGCACCAGCCGGCGAAAATCGCCGCGATCGAAGGTCACTGGGAAAACAAAGGCAACGAAGCGACCCCGTTGATTCTGTTCGGCTGGCCGGACATGAAGGAAGAGAAAACCAAGTTCGCCGTGGAAATCCCCTACCTCGGCAGCCTGATCCTGACCCACTCGCTGGACAAGCAGGTGCCGGCACTCAAGGAGTTCCCGCCTGAAGACCGGCCGAATTCGACCATCGTGTTCTGGTCGTTCCGGGTCATGGTCGGCCTCGGCTTCCTGATGATCTTCACCGGTCTGTGGAGTCTGTGGCTGCGCAAGCGCGATTCGCTCTACACCTCGCGGCCGTTCCTGTATCTGGCGTTGTGGATGGGGCCGTCCGGCCTGATCGCGATCCTCGCCGGCTGGTTCACCACCGAAATCGGTCGTCAGCCGTGGGTGGTCTATGGGCTGATGCGCACGGCAGATGCTTCGTCCAACCACAGCTTCATGCAGATGAGCATCACCCTGATCATGTTTGTCGTGGTGTATTTCGCGCTGTTCGGTGCGGGGCTCGGCTACATGATGCGTCTGGTGCGCAAAGGACCGAAAACCGACGAAGGCAAGGAAACCAACGACGGTGGTCCTGGCCAGAAACGCACACCGGCTCGGCCGTTGTCCGCCGCCGATGACGAGGGCACTGACGCTGGTTCGCATCGCAGCCTGGAAAAGGAGATTTGACTCATGGGTATTGATCTTCCGCTGATCTGGGCCGTGATCATCATCTTCGGCATCATGATGTACGTGGTCATGGACGGCTTTGACCTGGGGATCGGGATTCTCTTCCCGTTCATCCCGGGCAAGACCGACCGTGACGTGATGATGAACACCGTCGCCCCGGTGTGGGACGGCAATGAAACCTGGCTGGTACTGGGCGGCGCGGCATTGTTCGGCGCGTTCCCGCTGGCCTATTCGGTGGTGCTGTCGGCGCTGTACCTGCCGCTGATCTTCATGCTGATCGGCCTGATTTTCCGCGGTGTGGCGTTCGAGTTCCGCTTCAAGGCCAAGGATGACAAACGCCACCTGTGGGACAAGGCGTTCATCGGTGGTTCGGTGGCGGCGACGTTCTTCCAGGGCGTGGCGCTCGGTGCCTTCATCGACGGCTTGCCGGTGGTCAATCGGCAATACGCTGGCGGTTCACTGGACTGGCTGACACCGTTCACTCTGTTCTGCGGCGCCGCGCTGGTGGTGGCCTATGCCTTGCTCGGCTGCACCTGGCTGATCATGAAGACCGAAGGCAAGTTGCAGGAGCAGATGCACAACCTGGCGCGGCCGCTGGCGTTCGTGCTGCTGGCGGTGATCGGCATCGTCAGTCTGTGGACGCCGCTGGCTCACCCCGAGATCGCGACACGCTGGTTCAGCATGCCGAATCTGTTCTGGTTCATGCCGGTACCGATTCTGGTGCTGGTGACGCTGTACGGCTTGATTCGCGCGGTGGCGCGCAACGCCAACTACATGCCGTTCCTGCTGACCCTGGTGCTGATTTTCCTCGGCTACAGCGGTCTGGGCATCAGCCTGTGGCCGAACATCGTGCCGCCGTCGATCTCGATCTGGGACGCCGCCGCACCGCCGCAGAGCCAGGGCTTCATGCTGGTCGGTACGCTGTTCATCATCCCGTTCATCCTGGGTTACACCTTCTGGAGCTACTACGTGTTCCGCGGCAAGGTCACCCATGAAGACGGTTACCACTGATCTCTCGCTCTGCTCACCTGTGGGAGCGAGCCTGCTCGCGATGGCGTCCTTGGCGACGTCATCGCCTGATGGAGGAACGATGCAATGAACGGCAAACATTCCCTGCACGAGATTGAAGAAGCCGAAAAAAAACCGCTGTGGCAGCGGCTCGGCTGGTTGGCACTGATCTGGATCGGTAGCGTCGGCGCGCTGTTCATTGCCGCCAGCCTGATGCGCCTGTTCATGAACGCGGCCGGTTTGACCACGCACTGATACATCCCGTCCCGTGGCCCTTGGGCACGGTTTACAACCCTCTGTACCGCGGAGGGTTTTTTTTGCCTGAGGTTTTACTTGCGGGCCTTGAGAATCACGAATTTCGGCGTGGCCGCCACTTGCTCGACGCCACGGAACAGCCGCGCCAGTTTGCTGTGATAACCCAGATGACGGTTGCCGACAATGTACAGCGCACCGCCCACCACCAGCGCTTCACGGGCCTGCTGAAACATGCGCCAGGCGAGGAAGTCACCAACCACCTGCTGCTGATGGAACGGCGGATTGCACAGCACCACGTCCAGCGATTGCGGCTCTTGACCGGCCAGGCCATCGCCGGCACGCACGATCACTTCGCGCTCGCCCAGCGCGGCACGCCAGTTCTCGGCGGCCGATTGCACGGCCATGAACGATTCGTCGACCAGCGTGTAATGCGCCTCAGGGTTGTGCAGGGCGCTGGCGATGGCCAGTACGCCGTTACCGCAGCCGAGGTCGGCGACGCGGGCGCTGCCGAGGTTTTTTGGCAGGTGTGGGAGAAAGGCTCGGGTGCCGATGTCCAGACCTTCACGGCAGAACACGTTGGCGTGGTTGAGCAATTCGATGGCCGGCTCGTCGAGCTGGTAGCGCGAAGGATAGGGCGAGGTCGCCGGGGCTTTGGCCTCGGGCGTGGCGATCAGCAGGCGCGCCTTTTTCACCGCCAGTGAGGCCTGTACCGGACCGATGTAACGCTCCAGCAGATCACCGGCAGCACGCGGCAAATGCTTGACCATGGCCGCTGCCACCACTTCGGCGCCAGGTGCCAGTTGCCCTTGCAGGCGAATCAGTTGTTCTTCCAGCAATGCCAGCGTCTTGGGGACGCGGATCAGCACTCGGTCGAACGGTCCGACCAACGGCTCACTGGCCGCAATCCCGCGCACCGCATCAAATGCCAGGCCGTTGCGTACCAGGTTCTTTTCCAGCCCCTGGAATGCGAGAAACGAGTCGCCACTGCTGCTGACCTGTACCTTGCCCGCCAGACTTGCCGCCAACGCTCCGAAGCTGTCATTGAGTACCAATACCCGGGTGTCTGCCGTCGGTTGCTGCGCGGCCAGATGATTGAGCAGGTATTCGTCAGCCGCGTCGAACGCTTGCAGCGGTTCGTTCTGCTGTTCTGGCTGACGGATCAGGTCGAGTTGGGCGAAGGGCGTATCGAGCAAGGGCATGGTACGGGAACTCTGGTTAATCAACGGGTGGCCCGCAGCCCAGGGTGTCGCGCAGCGGAACCGTCCGAGTGAAATACAACGTCAAGGTTCACGTCATCACTCAGGAAGGTCGCAAATGGTACGTTTTTTTCTGTTGAATTACTCGTGGCTTTAGGCGATCGGGGCATCGAGAAGGCCACAGCGGCTGGCAGCGATGACCGCCGAAATCTTGTTACAGACGTTCAGTTTGATAATCACGTTTTGCACGTGGTAATTCACGGTCCGTTCGCTCAGGCAGAGGATTCTGGCGATTTCATAGGCCGTTTTGCCGAGCGCCGAGAGCTTCAACACTTCCAGTTCACGTGGTGAGAGGTGCGGGTGCTGCGGCTTTTTCGGTGCTCTGGGCAAGGTTCTGGCGAACAGATCGCTCAGATGGCTGGTTGCGTAAAACATGTAGCCAAAATGCTCGTACAACTCCAGCGGGCTCAGTGGGCCATTTTTTCTGACAAGGCTGAGCGTGCTGCACAGGCCGCTGGCTTCATGGTGAAACGACTGCGACCAGCCGTGGCGCAACCCATGTTTCTGTTGGGCACCCCATAGCGGCAGGGTCTGCGAGAACACGTCCTCGGTCCAGACAATCGGCAGCATCGAGTGATTGCAGTGTGCTATTACCGGATCGATTTTGCTGTAGCACTGTTTTTCATAAAGTTGATTCCACTCCATCGGATAGTTATTGATTTGCAAGGCTTTGAAGTCAGCGTTCCGATTCATTGATGTTAATGAGATAGCACAAAAATTGAACCCAATATTTTGAGCGAATCGCAGCAGGATCGGATAAGCGGTCTCTATTTCTCTTGCGAAAGTCAGTTGCTTTAATTGCGACTCCTTCCACATTTCCATCACAAACTCTCCATGAGTTGTTTTCGGGGGTGCTTGCTTGGATCCAATCGGATCCTGCACGCAACGGAGTGTAGGACAGGTCCTACAAGAGGCGTTGAATTTTTTTGCTCTTATAGGGGGCGGTTAGTTGCTGGAAAAGTTATGACTCATCAATAACTCATTGTATGTAGCCTGTCATTCAATGTGCTTATGGATAGTGTTGTATTAACTGTATATGGGTCTACTTCTCATTGAGCTGGGCTCCGTGAATAGGAAGTCATTACAAAATCAGTGGTGTTTTATGCTCTGGGTTTGCGCGAGACTGTAAGGGACTTTTCAGTGGAGTGCCCCATGACTGTCAGCGCAGAGAAGTTTACCGCCCAGACCCTGCTCGACGTGCAGCCCTTGACCCCCAGCCTGTTTACCCTGCGTACCACACGCGATGCGGGTTTCAGGTTTCGCGCAGGACAATTCGCCCGCCTGGGGGTGACCAAGGCTGATGGCAGTACGGTGTGGCGTGCCTACTCGATGGTCTCTTCGCCTCATGACGAGTTTCTAGAGTTCTTCTCCATCGTGGTTCCGGGTGGCGAATTCACCGGTGAACTGAGCCGGCTGCAGGTCGGCGATACCCTGCTGGTGGAGCGCCAGGCGTTTGGTTACCTGACGCTGGATCGGTTTGTCGACGGTCGGGACCTGTGGCTGTTATCCACCGGGACCGGTGTTGCGCCGTTCCTGTCGATTCTGCAGGACTTCGAAGTGTGGGAGCGATTCGAGCGGATCATTCTGGTGTACAGCGTGCGCGAAGCGCGGGAACTGGCCTATCAGCCGTTGATTGCAGAACTGTCCAGGCGTGATTACCTGGCTGAACATGCCCATAAGCTGCGGTTTATCCCCACGGTTACCCGCGAACAATTGCCGGGCGCCTTGCACGGTCGCATCACCACGCTGATTGAAAACGGCGAGCTGGAACGTGAAGCCGGCGTTGAACTGACCCCCGAGCACTCGCGCGTCATGCTGTGCGGCAATCCGCAGATGATCGATGACACCCGGGCACTGCTGAAACAACGCCACATGAGCCTGAGCCTGACGCGGCGACCGGGGCAGGTGGCGGTGGAAAACTACTGGTAAAAAAACGGCGCCATCAGGCGCCGTTTTTATTCATAAAGCAGTCAAGGCCGGTTGTTCTGGGCTTTGAGCAGATCGCGGATCTCACCAAGCAACTCTTCTTCCTTGGTCGGAACTGGTGGCAGGGAAGGGGCTACGGCTTCTTCGCGTTTCAGACGGTTGATGGCTTTGACACCCATGAAAATCGCGAAGGCGACGATCACGAAGTCCAGAATGCTCTGGATGAATTTACCGTAAGCCAATACCACGGCAGGGGCGTTGCCCTCGGCGGCTTTTAGCGTAATGGCCAGATCACTGAAGTCCACCCCTCCGATCAGCAGGCCGATTGGCGGCATGATCACGTCGCCGACAAACGACGAAACGATTTTGCCGAAGGCGGCACCGATGATGATACCGACGGCCATGTCGACCACATTGCCTTTGACCGCGAAGGCCTTGAACTCACTTAGCACGCCCATAGGTTATTTCCTTGTTACAGATGAGTTTGGTGTACGCAGTGTAAATCAGCAAAACGCGTCCTGCGCGAAACACCTTCTTACAATGCCCGTTTTTATCGACACATGAATCGACGATTAGTTTGCAAAGTGCCACTAATCGCGCGCGAAATACGCCGTAAATCGCTGATCGCAAAGCCATTTTTTTCAATCGTCGGGTTGTGAACTTTCTATTTATGTTCACCGGCGTAGCCCTCTAGCCTCTGGTTGGCGCACCTGGATGCGCCCAAAAAAACCAGAGGAACCTGATATGAATTCCACTCTTGGACTGGGGGCTTTTCCCCATCGCCGTACGCTCGGCGTGCTTACCGCCAGCTTGCTGACCTTCTCCGTGCACGCCGCGCCCCTGACCCGGGATAACGGCGCGGCGGTCGGCGATAATCAGAATTCGCAGACCGCCGGCGCCACCGGCCCGGTGCTGCTGCAGGATGTGCAACTGATCCAGAAGCTCCAGCGTTTCGACCGTGAGCGCATTCCTGAGCGCGTGGTGCATGCCCGCGGTACCGGTGCCCATGGCACCTTCACGGTGACCAACGATCTCAGCGACCTGAGCAAGGCCAAAGTGTTCGCGGCTGGGCAGGTGACGCCAGTGTTTGTGCGCTTCTCCGCAGTGGTGCACGGTAACCACTCACCGGAAACCTTGCGTGATCCACGGGGTTTTGCCACCAAGTTCTACACCGCCGATGGCAACTGGGACCTGGTGGGCAACAACTTCCCGACCTTTTTCATCCGCGATGCGATCAAGTTTCCGGACATGGTCCACGCCTTCAAGCCCGATCCACGTACCAACCTTGACGATGACTCGCGTCGTTTCGACTTCTTCTCCCATGTGCCGGAAGCTACTCGCACGCTGACCGAGCTGTATTCCAATTCGGGTACTCCAGCCAGTTATCGGGAGATGGACGGCAATGGCGTGCATGCCTACAAGTTGGTTAACGCCAAAGGCGAAGTGCACTATGTGAAGTTTCACTGGAAAAGTTTGCAGGGCATCAAGAACCTGACACCTGAGCAAGTCGAGAAAGTTCAGGGCAAGGATTACAGTCATATGACTAATGATCTGATCAGCCATATCAACAAGGGTGATTTCCCGAAATGGGACTTGTACATCCAGGTGCTGAATCCGCAAGATTTGTCCAAGTTTGATTTCGATCCATTGGACGCTACCAAGATCTGGCCGAATGTTCCTGAGCGAAAAGTTGGACAAATGGTGTTGAACCGTAATCCAGCCAACGTGTTCCAGGAAACCGAACAAGTGGCGATGGCTCCGGCCAATGTTGTGCCGGGTATCGAACCTTCAGAAGATCGTCTGTTGCAAGGCCGAGTGTTTTCTTATGCCGATACGCAAATGTATCGTCTGGGAGCCAATGCCCTGCAGTTGCCGATCAACGCGCCAAAAGTTGCCGTCAACAATGGCAATCAGGACGGTGCGATGAACTTCGCAGCCACGCAGTCTGGCGTGAACTATCAGCCAAGCCGCCTGCAACCGCGTGAAGAGCCGCAAAGCGCGCGTTACAGCCAACTGGCACTGTCGGGCAGCACCCAGCAGGCGAAGATTCAGCGTGAGCAGAACTTCAAACAGGCCGGTGATCTGTATCGCTCGTTCAGCCAGCAGGAACGTCAGGACCTGATCGCCAGTTTCGGCGGCTCGCTGGCGACCACCGATGACGAGAGCAAGCACATCATTCTGTCCTTCCTTTATAAGGCCGATCCGGAATACGGCACTGGCGTAACCAAAGTGGCCAAGGGTGACCTTGGCCGGGTCAAGGCGCTGGCAGCGAAACTGGTCGACTGATCTCGATGCCCTGCCACGCGGGGCCTGACTCAGGCCCCGTTCTGCTCAAGGAGAAGGCTGATGCGATTTTGTCTGTTATTGCTGCTCGGTTTCCTGTCATTTACAGCGCTGGCCGAACAGAACCCCGAGGCGATCAAGGCGCAGTTGCAGGATTACTATTTCGATGCCGCACGACGTGGCGATGTGCCGATGCTCGAGACCTTTATCGAGTCCGGTTATTCCCTCGATACCCGCGACAGCAAGGGCTACACCGCTTTGATTCTGGCGGCGTATCACGGCCAGGGCGCGGCAGTTGACCGGTTACTGGCGGCGGGCGCTGATGCCTGCGCGCAGGACCAGCGTGGTAACACGGCGTTGATGGGCGCGATTTTCAAAGGCGAGATTCAGATCGCCCGACGGTTGATGGCCACCGATTGCAGCCCCGATCAACGCAACGGCGCGGGTCAGACTGCGGCGATGTACGCCGGGTTGTTCAAGCGCGTCGAACTGCTCGATGCGCTCAAGGCCAAGGGCGCCGACCTCAATGCCGAGGATCGGCTGGGCAACAGCGCCGCGCGTCTGGCCAACGGCGAAATCCACACCGCCGCGCCGCGCTGAGCGGTGGCTGCGTTATCATCGCGGTTTTTGCCGGGGGATCCAGATGGCCAAGGCCAAGCGCATGTACGGCTGCACCGAGTGCGGCGCAACCTTTCCCAAGTGGGCGGGCCAGTGCGGCGAGTGCGGCGCCTGGAACACCCTGACCGAAACCATGATCGAAAGCGGCGGGGCCACGGCGCCCACCGGACGTACCGGCTGGGCCGGGCAGCAGGCGCAGATCAAGACCCTGGCCGAAGTCAGCATCGAGGAGATTCCGCGCTTCTCCACCGCGTCCGGTGAACTGGACCGGGTTTTGGGCGGCGGTCTGGTCGACGGCTCGGTGGTGCTGATCGGTGGCGACCCGGGCATCGGCAAGTCGACGATTCTGTTGCAGACCCTGTGCAACCTCGCCAAGAGCATGCCGGCGCTGTACGTCACCGGCGAAGAATCCCAGCAACAAGTGGCGATGCGCGCCCGGCGCCTGGGTCTGCCCCAGGATCAACTGCGGGTGATGACCGAAACCTGCATCGAAACCATCATCGCCACCGCCCGTCAGGAAAAACCCAAGGTGATGGTGATCGACTCGATCCAGACCATTTTCACCGAACAGCTGCAATCAGCGCCGGGTGGCGTCTCGCAGGTACGTGAGAGTGCGGCGCTGCTGGTGCGTTATGCCAAGCAGAGCGGCACGGCGATTTTCCTCGTCGGTCACGTCACCAAGGAAGGCGCGCTCGCCGGCCCCAGGGTGCTGGAGCACATGGTCGATACCGTGCTGTATTTCGAAGGCGAGTCCGATGGGCGTCTGCGCTTGCTGCGGGCGGTGAAGAACCGTTTCGGTGCGGTCAACGAACTCGGCGTGTTCGGCATGACCGACAAGGGCCTGAAAGAAGTCTCCAACCCTTCGGCGATTTTTCTTACCCGTGCCCAGGAAGAAGTCCCGGGCAGTGTGGTGATGGCGACTTGGGAAGGCACCCGGCCGATGCTGGTGGAAGTGCAGGCGCTGGTCGATGACAGCCATCTGGCGAATCCGCGCCGGGTGACGCTGGGCTTGGATCAGAATCGTCTGGCGATGTTGCTGGCGGTGCTGCACCGCCACGGCGGCATTCCGACCCACGATCAGGATGTGTTCCTCAACGTGGTCGGCGGGGTGAAAGTGCTGGAAACCGCTTCTGACCTGGCGCTGATGGCGGCGGTGATGTCGAGCCTGCGCAACCGGCCGTTGCCGCATGATCTGCTGGTGTTTGGCGAAGTCGGTTTGTCCGGCGAGGTGCGCCCGGTGCCGAGTGGGCAGGAGCGTCTGAAGGAAGCGGCCAAGCATGGCTTCAAACGCGCGATCGTGCCCAAGGGTAATGCGCCGAAAGAAGCGCCGGCAGGGTTGCAGATCATAGCTGTGACGCGGCTGGAACAAGCGCTCGACGCACTCTTCGAGTGACTGCTTACGCTCTCTCCAGCCGCAAATACTGCCCATTCGGCAAAAATAATCTGTGGCGAGGGAGCTTGCTCCCGCTGGACTGCGCAGCAGTCCCTTGCTTTTTTTAGTGAAGAGCAGGGGCCGCTTCGCGACCCAGCGGGAGCAAGCTCCCTCGCCACAGTGGCAGCGTCACCCGTACCTGAGCAGCATTATTTTAGATTTCGATCAGTGCGCCGAGTTCGCGCTCCAGTTCGGCCTCATCCGCCAGATTCAGCTCGATCAACCGTCGCAAGCGCTGGATCGATTCCAGGCTTATATGCCGGCAGACGAAGCCCAACTGGCCGTTTTCTTCATGAGCCAGATGCACATCCATTTCGATTTCGACGTCCGGACTCAAATGGATCCTGACGAAAAAGTCTTGCGCTGCATCGCCCAACCACGGCTCTGGCATTTCGATCAGCAACCCCTTGAGCGACAGATCGATCAGCTTCACTGGCCAGATGTATTGGCCCTGACTCAGCTCGGTTCTGGCATCGAACGCAATACGTTTGAAGCGACGACGGTTGGCTGGGTGCTCGCTCATGGCGCAATCCTCGGGAGAGTTCGCTGACTATAGACCCGACCATTGGGTGGCTGCCAATCAACAAGCCGTCTAGACCTATGTCGGGGTATGGTCTTTACCGCCAGTAGCGCTAAACTCGAGGTGGCTGTCTTTCTTGTCCACCCTGGCTGGAATAATAAAATGAAAAATAATAATAGCCTGCTACGCCACTTACCCTGGCTAGTGCTGGCAATCGTAGGAGCGTGCGCCCTGGGCGTAGTGGCATTGCGCCGAGGAGAGGCGATCAACGCCTTGTGGATCGTGGTCGCAGCAGTGGCCATTTATCTGGTTGCGTACCGTTACTACAGTCTGTTCATCGCCAACAATGTGATGCAACTGGATCCACGTCGGGCCACCCCCGCCGTGCTCAACAACGACGGTCTGGACTACGTTCCGACCAACAAACACATTCTTTTCGGTCACCACTTCGCGGCAATTGCCGGCGCAGGTCCGCTGGTCGGCCCGGTATTGGCGGCGCAGATGGGTTACCTGCCCGGCACGCTGTGGCTGATTGCCGGTGTGGTGCTGGCGGGCGCGGTGCAGGACTTCATGGTTCTGTTCATGTCGACCCGGCGCAACGGCCGTTCCCTGGGCGACATGGTCCGTGAAGAAATGGGCCGTATCCCCGGCACGATCGCGCTGTTCGGCTGCTTCCTGATCATGATCATCATCCTTGCGGTGCTGGCGCTGATCGTGGTCAAGGCACTCGCGGAGAGTCCATGGGGCATCTTCACCGTGATGGCGACCATCCCGATCGCGATGTTCATGGGCATCTACATGCGCTACATCCGTCCGGGCCGCATCGGCGAGATCTCCGTGATCGGCGTGTTGCTGCTGCTCGGTTCGATCTGGCTCGGTGGGCAGATTGCCGCTGATCCGGTGTGGGCCAAGGCCTTCAGCTTCACCGGCGTGCAAATCACCTGGATGCTGATCGGTTATGGCTTCGTTGCCGCCGTGCTGCCGGTGTGGCTGATCCTCGCGCCACGCGACTACCTCTCTACCTTCCTCAAGATCGGCACCATCATCGCTCTGGCGATCGGGATTCTGGTGACCATGCCCGAGCTGAAAATGCCGGCGCTGACCCAGTTCGTCGACGGTACCGGGCCGGTGTGGAAGGGCGGTCTGTTCCCGTTCCTGTTCATCACCATCGCTTGCGGTGCGGTATCGGGTTTCCATGCGCTGATCTCTTCGGGCACCACGCCGAAGCTGCTGGATAACGAAACCAATGCGCGTTACATCGGTTACGGCGGCATGCTGATGGAATCGTTCGTGGCGATCATGGCGATGGTTGCCGCTTCGGTGATCGAGCCGGGCGTGTACTTCGCCATGAACAGCCCGGCTGCCGTGGTCGGCGGTGACGTCGCATCGGTGGCGCAAATGGTCAGCAGCTGGGGCTTTGCGATCACGCCGGAGGCGCTGCAAGCCGTGGCGCATGACATCGGCGAAACCACCATTCTGGCCCGTGCCGGCGGTGCGCCGACCCTGGCGGTCGGTATCGCGCAGATCCTGCACAGTGTCCTGCCGGGTGAAAACACCATGGCGTTCTGGTACCACTTCGCGATCCTGTTCGAAGCGCTGTTCATTCTGACTGCTGTGGACGCCGGCACCCGTGCCGGGCGCTTCATGCTGCAGGACCTGCTCGGCTCCTTCGTTCCGGCGCTCAAGCGCACTGAATCGTGGACCGCCAACCTGATTGCCACCGCCGGTTGTGTGGCGATGTGGGGCTGGTTGCTGTATCAGGGCGTGATCGATCCACTGGGCGGTATCAACACCCTGTGGCCGCTGTTCGGTATCTCCAACCAGATGCTCGCCGGTATCGCGCTGATGCTCGGCACCGTGGTCCTGATCAAGATGAAGCGCCAGCGCTACATCTGGGTCACCCTGCTGCCAGCCGCCTGGCTGTTGATTTGCACCACCACTGCAGGCTTCATCAAGCTGTTCGACGCCAACCCGGCGATCGGCTTCCTGTCGCTGGCCAAGAAGTACAGCGATGCGCTGGCCGCCGGCCAGGTGATTGCCCCGGCTAAGAGCATCGAACAGATGCAGCACGTGATCTTCAACGCCTACACCAACGCAACGCTCACCGCGCTGTTCCTGTTCGTGGTCTTCAGCATCCTGTTCTATGCGCTCAAGGTCGGCATCGCCGCCTGGGGCAAAAAAGAGCGTACGGATAAAGAATCGCCATTCCAGGCCCTGCCGGACGCGTAACCAGAGGATTGCACCATGTTCAATGACCTGAGTCGCCTCGGTAAATACCTCGGTCAGGCCGCGCGCCTGATGGTCGGCATGCCCGACTACGACACCTACGTCGAGCATATGCAAACCAAACACCCGGACAAACCGGTGATGAGCTACGAGATGTTCTTCCGCGAACGTCAGGAAGCGCGTTACGGTGGCAAGGGTGGGCCGAAGTGCTGTTGAGCTGACAGCACAAGGTTGAGGTCATCCCCTGTGGGAGCGAGCTTGCTCGCGAAAGCGGTGTGTCATCGAGCAATGATGTCGACTGGCACGACCCCTTCGCGAGCAAGCTCGCTCCCACATTTGTTTTGTGTTTGTTTCAGGAGATCGTGTTTTGTCTTCTCCCATACCCGTAACGGTACTCAGCGGTTTCCTCGGTGCCGGCAAGACCACCTTGCTGCGCCATCTGCTTAAAGCCGAGCACGGCCTGAAGATCGCCGTGATCGAAAACGAGTTCAGCGACGCCGGCATCGACACCCAGTTGCTCGGCGACGAACCGGTGCAAGTCATGACCCTGGCCAACGGCTGCGTCTGCTGCACCATTCACACCGATCTGACCAAGGCGCTGTACCTGCTGCTCGAACGCCTGGACAGCGGCGAAATCGCCTTCGACCGGCTGGTGATCGAGTGCACCGGGCTGGCCGATCCGGCTCCGGTGGCGCAGACCTTTTTCATCGATGAAGAATTGCGCGAGCGTTATCTGCTCGACGGCATCATCACCCTGGTCGATGCCGCCCACGCCGACCTGCACCTGACCCAGACCATCGCCCAGGCGCAGATCGGTTTCGCCGATCGCCTGCTGGTGAGCAAGACCGATCTGGTGGATGAGACTACGTTCAACGCACTGAGCGAACGCCTGACGCGAATCAACCGGCGCGCGCCGATCCGCGTGGTCGAGCACGGCAACATCGATCTGGCTGAGCTGCTCGATGTGCGCGGCTTCAATCTCAACGCCGACCTCGGTGGCGGGGTGAGCCTGCGCCCGGTGAGCAAAGCGCCCTCCATCGACCGTATCTCCAGCCTGGTGCTGCGCACAGACCAGCCGCTGGATATCGATCAGCTCAGCGAGTTCATGAATGAGCTACTGGAAGAACATGGCAAGCAGTTGTTGCGCTACAAGGGCGTGTTGAACATTGCTGGTGAGGATCGGCGTCTGGTGTTTCAGGGCGTATTGAAACTCTATGGTTTCGACTGGGACACCGAGTGGGCTGAGGGTGAGGCGCGGGAGAGTGTGATTGTGTTTATTGCCGATGATTTGCCGGAAGAGAAGATTCGGACTGGGTTTGCCCGGCTGGCTATCAATTGAAAGTTTGAGTTTCATGGCGAACGATGCTCGTTGTTTTTTGCAGCGAGTGTTGAATTTGGTGGGACTCTGTAGTGTGACTTTTTAAAAGTTACAGAATATTGATAATGTAAGTTTATGCATGGTTTTCATTAGTGCTGGACACATTCGGTTGTTTTTTTCAAGTAGGAATTTTATGCTCCTGTGTTAATTTTGAAATGTGCCATTCAAGGGCATATATCAATTTAATAAAAGGAAAATTATATGAAAGATAAAGTTCTGGAAATGTCTGGTGATTTCGCCGGCGATTTTGAAGCTTATGTAAAGGCAGGCGTCAACAAGATGGCCGGTGTTGAAGTAATGGCAACGACTGCTATCACCTGCGAGAGCCTGGGTTGCACGTTCGGCTGTTAAGGCCTTCTGTAACATATGGCGGATGGATAATCCGCCATACTGCTCAAGGTGGAGAAAATGCTAGCTGACATTCTGACGTTTCAAGAGCGCAAATCATCGGGTTCTGGAGGTGGCGTCGATATTGACAATCTGCGTAGTACTCTGGAGATGTTGCATAAAGACGATCATGCCCTGCAGCGCTATTTCGGTATGGGCAAAAACGGCCTGATTGAATGGTTTGAAAATAACGCCAGACAACCTGTGCTGGAAAAGCCATGTGCGTCTCTCCAGAGGCTTGAGGCGAAAGTTCGACTGATTATGTCCATGTCTGAAAAAGACTGGATATGCAAAGCAGGGGACGAACCATTTTCAGGCTTTTATGATTGCATGTTTAGTTACTTTGAATATGCGTTTCAAAACGACAGTAGATACAAGCTGATTCATGAGTGGTGTAATCCGGGAACATTGATATCAGGTGTCAGGCATTATGCGCTGGCCTGTGTTAAACGCCTCTCTGAAAAATCCCTGGTACACTTCCTTAATACTCGATTGTTCGAGGGCATTGATTCCGATCTGGAATCGTTCGAGCAATATTTAAGCGCGGGTGGATCAGGCCAGTTCCTTTTGGACTATCCGGTGGTTGCCGACTTGCTGTTCAAGCAGTTGGAAGGTATCGCAAGTTATCTCTATAACATCATTTCTCACTTTGCTGACGATGTGTGCATGCTCGCCAGCTTGTTTGGTTTGTCTGGCCGGCGAATCGACTCGATCGAACTTGGAATGGGAGATCCCCACGCCAATGGTGAAACGGTTTGCGCAGTACGGATCGGGAGCCAAGCGCTGGTTTACAAACCACGAGCGAATAGAGAAGCGCTGCTCTATAGCTCGCTGCTGGCGCTGCTGTACGAAAAAAGCGCTGATGAAGGCTTTTCCGCTCGTGCCCCGCTGTTGGTATGTATGAAAGATCATAGCTGGATTGAGTACATCGATAATCGCGCCTGCGAGAGCAAGGCGGATCTGGCTCTGTTCTACAGGCGCGCAGGTGCGCAGGTAGCCCTTGTTCACGCTTTGAACGGCATCGACTTTCATTACGAAAACATCATGGCGTGCGGGAGCAGTCCCGTCTTGATCGATCTCGAGTGTCTATTCACTGCCTCCATGATCGATCTGCAAGATAATCTTCCCGGCAATGGCGCTTTGTTCAAAACCCTCAAGCTCAATAGCCTCTCAGTCTTTAGCAGTGGTTTTGTTCCCTATTCGCCGAATTCGGACAACGATTTCAGTGGCCTGACATCTCAAAAACAATTCAGCACGACGGCCAGGCAACTGGTCCGCGAGCAAGGCTTGTACCATCTGAAACGCATACAGGTCAGCAAAACCCCGATTATCAAACATTTGCCGATTTTCAACGAGGTCACGTATTCGGTAGAGCTTTTTCAGGAGGCTTTTCTGAAGGGCTTTGAATGTGCCTACGATGAGGTAATGAAACATCAGGCAGCAGTGCTTGACTGTATCCGGCACCACGCTCCCCAGTTGAAAACACGCGTGTTGCTCAAAAATACCCAGCGTTATATAGACTTTCTTGAACTGACACTGCACCCACGCTTCACGCAATGCATGCTCCAGAGGCAACTGTTGCTGGCGACCCTGTGGTCGGAGTCGAATGCATCGCTCATTGCAAAAAATCTGGCCGCCTACGAGTTGGGGGATTTGCAGATTGGCAACATTCCAAGTTTCACCATGCCTATCGCCTCGAACTGGATACACGATTCTCACGGGACCTTTGTGGCCGCGCTCGACATCGAAAGTCCCCTGGAAAGCTGCCGACGAAAACTGAGCGCGTTGTGCCCTGCAGACAGGACGTTCCAGACCTTTATTCTGAAGGAGTGCCTGTTCCCTTCGGGAAGTGGGGCGATGCCGATGCACCGGCGACATATCGCCAAAGGCGTACCGAGCCTGCAGCCGGCGCAATATCTGGAGGGCGCTCTCAAGGTCGCCGCGGTCATAGAGCGGTTTCGTATTGAAGGCGCCGAAGGGGACGTGGCGTGGGGTTTCCTGAACGAGCACCCGACAACCCGGCGTAAATACCTGTCACCCATGACCAACAGTCTCTACGGCGGCATGGGCGGGCTCGCGGTTTTTTATATGAGCCTGTACCGCGTCAGTGGCTGCGCAGAGCACTTGGCCAAGGCTGATCAAATCGTCGATTCCATGGCCAGGACCCGCGAGCATTTTGACAGTGACATGGCCGTCAGTGCCTATTTTGGCCTGGCGTCGCACCTCTATGTGCTGATCAATCATGAGCGAGTGACGGGGCGGGATATCCACCGTGCGACGATCGATGAGTTAATGCACAGGCTTGATGATTATCCACAGCCGGGGGATGCCTTCGATTTCCTTAACGGTTGGTGCGGGACCGTCACGCTACTGGCGAATCTTTATCTGCTTCAGCCGCAAAAGCGCTTGATTCCCTTGATCGAAAGGCTCTCGACCGCCATCCGGGCGGAACTGGCAATTGACGGTGGGCGATTTGTGCGCAAGGCCTGTTCCACCCCGTTGCTGACCGGATTCTCCCATGGGATTTCGGGAATAATCCATGCGCTCTCCAAAGTCTATGAAGTCACAGCTGACGCGACGTTGATTGCGCTGATGAAGGACCTTCTGGAGGACGAAAATCGTCAGATGAATCATGGGTTCTGGCTGGATTTACGTGAACCGTCGCAACCCGCCCACATGAGCAAATGGTGCCACGGCGATGCCGGAATTCTGATCGCCAGGCTGCAGCTCAGGCATTCGCTCAAAGACGTGATGGAGGCCGAACACCTGGAGACGCTCGAGCGCGATATCCGCCGATGTGAAATCAACCTCTGGAGCCATGGCCTGGGCTCCGGTTACAGCCAGTGTCACGGTGATTTCGGCAATCTGATGTGTCTGTTGTCACTGTACCGCCGCACTGAAAATCATCAGGGTATCGCGAGAACCTTGCAGGCATTTTCCGAGACCGCCGACAACTTTTTCAATGAAGATCTGATTTCGCAAGACAATGTGCCTGTGCTGGGGATGATGTTGGGCATCGCCGGCGTCGGTCAGGCATTGTTGAGTGCGATTGATTCGTCGTTGCCCGATGCGCTGGCACTGACGTTCTTCACGGCGCCAGACCCAGCAGTTGCTGTTCAAGATCGCTCAGATGTCGATTCATCAGACGAACCGCGGCATTGACGTCATTGCGCTCCACTGCATCGACAATGGCGATGTGTGTTTGCACCGTCGTGTCCCTATTGGTCTGCTGTCGACATTGGGCCAGCGCCAGAGACGTCATGGGCACCAGGCTGCCAAGAAAGTGCGCCAGGGGAGCATTGCCTGCCAGTTTGGCCAGTTGCAGGTGGAACTCGCCGGATAGCCGAATGGCGGCTCCGTGTTGGTCAAGGGCGCGGAGTCGACGCTGTTTTTCAATCAGTTCGCGCAGTGCTTCAAGTCCGGCAGATTGCGGCTGCTGGCAGGTAAGCTCAATCAGCATGATTTCGGTCAGGCGCCGTGCGTGGAGGATCTGGCGGGTGTGTTCGGGGGCCGCCATGGCAATTTTCGGGCGCTGATGCGTGCGCAGGATGACGACCTGCTCATGGGACAGCTGGGTCAGCGTCCGACGTATCTGGCTGCGGCTCGCACCGAACATCTGCGCCAGACTTTCTTCTGTGAAGCGACTGGCCGCGGTGAGGCGCTGATCCAGGATTGCTTCAAATACCTGCGGGTAGGGGTCGTCCTCCGGTGCTTCGTGGCGAAGTTTCCGGGCAAACGGCTGGGCGGCAGGGGGCTCGCGATCATATTGCAGTGAAGCGAAGCTGTTCATGGCCGGTCTCCAGTTCGAGTGCATCAACGGCTGAGGTTGTCATCCGGAATGTTCAATTCAACGCCCATGCGTTGGCCTTCGCGCAAAATGTGCCGACGCATTTCGGCGCTGGCCTGGGCGCTGTTCTTGCTGCGGATTGCGCGCACCACCGCTTCGTTTTCTTCCAGGCGTTCGGCCAGGTGCTCAGGCGAATTGCGCAGCACTTCGGCGCTTTGCTTGAGGGCATTGCTCGTTTGCTGCACCACGCTCTGGAAAATCGGGTTCGAAGTCAGAGTGAACAGCTCCTCGTGGAAGGCGATGTAGGCGCTGACCCCGGCTTCACTGTCGCCTGCCTCAAGGGCTTCGCGCATGTCCATCAACGTCAGGCGCAATTGGCCGACTTCCTTGCTGCTGATCGACTGCGCCACCAGACCGACGATGAACGGCTCAAGGGTGTAGCGCAGTTGCAGCACGTCTTCGAGGCTGGCACCGGCCACCGCGCTGTCGTGGCTCTGGCTGTCACTGAGCTGTGCGTCGAGCACCACCACGCCTTTGCCCGGCATCGAGCGCACCAGGCCAAGGGTTTCCAGGACGATCACTGCTTCGCGCAGGCTCGGGCGGCTGATGCCCAGTTGTTCGGCCAGTTCGCGCTGGCCCGGCAGCATGTCGCCGGAGCGCCACTGACCGCGGGCGAGGGCGGCGCGCAGTTTTTCTACGACTGAGTTGACGACGGTTGATGTGGTGATCACTTGTCTTGCTCCATGTGCCCGTAAGGAGCCGGCAAGCGAAGATCAAAAGATCGCAGCCTGCGGCAGCTCCTGCGGGGTTGAAAATCAGAACTCTTGCTGGTGCGCCGGAGTTCCGGTTTTACGCGGTTGAAAGGTGTAGCCCTGCTGACCGCTGAGTACTTTGTTTGCGCGTTGTACGTCGATGTCCTTTTCCCAACGGGCGATGGCCACGGTAGCGACGCAGTTGCCGATCAGGTTGGTCAGCGCCCGACCGATGCCCATGAACCAGTCCACTGCCAGTACCAGCACCAGACCCACTACCGGAATCGCCGGGATCGCCGTCAGCGTCGCCGCGAGAATCACCAGTGCTGAACCGGGAATACCATGGGCACCCTTGGAGGTGATCAGCGACACCAGCAGAATCGTCAGCAAGTCGGTCATCGCCAGCGGTGTGCCGGTGGCGTTGGCGATGAACACGATGGCCAGGGTCAGGTAGATTGAAAAGCCGTCGAGGTTGAACGAGTAACCGGTGGGAATCACCAGCCCGACCGTCGAGCTGCCAATGCCCAGGTGTTCGAGTTTGCGCATGATCTGCGGCAGCACGGCATCGGAAGACGCGGTGCCCATGACAATCAGCAGTTCTTCACGCAGGTACTTGAGCAGCGGCCATAGGCGCAGGCCCGAGGCGCGCATTACCACGCCGAGGATCACGCTGACGAACGCCATGCAGGTCAGGTAGAACAGGCCGACCAGACTGCCCAGATGTTGCAGCGAATCAAGGCCGTATTTGCTGGTGGTGAAGGCGATGGCGCCGAACACGCCGATCGGCGCCAGGCGCACGATCATGCCCATAATCCGGAAGATCACATGGCTCAGCTCGTTGATCAGCCGCGAGATCCCGGAAGCCGCTTCGCCCACCAGGTTCAGCGCGCTGCCGAACAGCACCGAGAACAGCAGCACTTGCAGAATGTTGTTGTCGGCGAAAGCACCGAGCACCGAGGTCGGAATCAGGTCCATCAGGAACTGAGTGGTGGTGTGCATGTGCTGGCCGCGTTCGGCGATGTCGCCCATGTCGGCGGCGGACAGCTGCTCCAGATGGATATTCGCGCCGCTGCCGATTCCGGTGCTGAAGGCGAATACCAGGCCGATCACCAGCGCGATGGTGGTGAGCACTTCAAAGTAGATTACCGACTTGAGGCCAATGCGTCCGACCTTCTTCAGGTCGCCCGCGCCGCTGATACCGCTGACCACCACGCAGAACACGATCAGGCCGATGAGCATCTTGATCAGTTTGATGAAGCCGTCGCCCAGCGGTTTCAGCTGAGCGGAATATTCGGGAAGGGTCAGCCCGCAGACGATGCCGAGCACCAGTCCGAGAACCACTTGGAGGAAGATTGAACGCGAGCACCATCTGAGCATGGGAGGAATCCTGGTCGGTGTCCTGGCTGCCGTGTGCGGAGCACATCAGATTCAGGACTTAATTATTGTGGTCTTACCGGTATGTCCAGTGCGGGTGCAGTCTACGCTCGGTTTTTTCGGGATGACAAGTGAAAATCATGTATTTGGCATGACCGGTCTGACCAGTGGTGATCCGTCATGCGATGAAGTGGTTTGAACGTGACGACGCCCGGCTATCTTGCCGGGCGCCTGGGGTTGTAGCGGGTGATTAGCGCTAGCGCGCCGCATGCCCCGGTGACAATGCGGTCAGTACGGAACATTGCGTTGCAGGATGTTCATTTTGAACTCCAGGACGGCGGCGCTGCGAGACGCAAGGGTCCGCACAAAGGTGCCAACCTTCGGGTCGTACTTGTTGCGGCTCAGACCTGCCTGCAACAAGCGGCCGCTTCGGGTCTGGATTCTGACGGTGGGGGTGTTGCTGTCGATTTCATCCAGCGTGATGATTTTGCCTTTGGCATCCAGAAGATTGAAAGTCGTCTGGTCACCGTCGTCAGGGCTATAGGCATTCAGGAAATCCTCCTCCTCTTTGCTGACGGTCATGTAGTGATAAGTGCCAGGGGTAAATATATACATCGTGTAATAGTCATCGATACACCGGAAGTAAAACGTCAGTGCATCAGGTGCAACATCCGGCTTCAAAAACAGATAGTTGGAAACATCAATATGGTGGGAGAAGCTGAAGAACTCGTAGTCGGGGCGAGGAGTGGTCACTTTTCTACCATAGGTCAGTCTCGGAAAGTGTGGATAACCAAACCGAGTGCTCAATGTCGCCGTAAAGGATTTTTCCTGGTTTGTACTCATGATGTTGCCTTGTCAAGTATTGGGAGTTAACGCTGAATGGCCAATAAGCCATAACGTGATGGAGTGTTCCCGTGAGCGGTCAGATCTCGTCCGGATTACTCAGGAACGATGCGTTGCGTTCGATGATGCGTAACTTGAAAACCACACCCTCTCCATCGAGTTCAGACAGATAGAGATAAGGCGCGCCCTTGCGGCGGATAATGCCGATGGCCTTCGAATTACGAGCCTTGAGTCGAACACGCTGAATGCCGCCCTTCATTTCTTGCAGGGTAACCATCCGGTTTTCAAGGCTCATCAGGTTGAAGGATGTCGTGTCACCGTCGTCCGGCAGATAGGCACCCAGTACCTTTTGGGCACTCTTGCTGATGCAGTGCCCGGTGTAAGTCGGGTGTGAGCGGATATAGAGATGGTAGTAATCGTCCGTGCAGCGAAAATAAACCGTCAAGGGTGCATGCAACGCAATCTCTTGAGCGGGACGACATCCCAGCAGATGTGAATCGTCCCGGACTGTTGGCGCGCCGGTAAAGAAACCGCCTGAAAATGTTCTGTCGTTGCGCAGAGCCGGAGTGCCATTCAGTTGGCCAAGAAAATCGACGTGTTGATTGTCAAGTTCCAGTGTCGCAATAAAAGAATTCTGCCTGTCGGTAATCATGAACTCATCCTTGAATTCCTTGTGGTCAACTTTTTAGAGTGTGTTTTTAACCGATTTAATTATGGGTTCTTCATTCTGGTATTTGGTTTGGGTGGAGCTTTTTGTTGTGTTGTGTGGCAGCAACAGTACCAGCTAAGTTGTGGCATGAGTCTGTTTTTGTCGGCGCTTATTGTTTCAGGCTTTTTAATTGTGTTATCCAGACAAGGGTTGCGATATTTATTCAAGCGAAAAAAAACCGGCCATCTCTGGCCGGTTTTTCATGCTGCGGATTTAACGTCACATCAAGCGCCGTACACCGGCAGTTTCTTGCAGATGGCTTTGACTTTCTCACGAACGGCGTCGATCACCGCTTCGTTGTTCAGGTCAGCCAGGATGTCGCAGATCCAGCCGGCCAGCTCTTTGCACTCGGCTTGCTTGAAGCCGCGAGTGGTCACAGCCGGAGTACCGAAGCGCAGGCCGGAAGTGACGAACGGCGAGCGTGGATCGTTTGGTACCGAGTTTTTGTTCACGGTGATGAACGCTTTGCCCAGAGCAGCGTCGGCGTCTTTACCGGAGATGTCCTGCTTGATCAGCGACAGCAGGAACAGGTGGTTCTTGGTACCGCCGGACACCACGTCGAAACCGCGCTCGATGAACACTTCGGCCATGGCCTGGGCGTTCTTCACCACTTGTTCCTGGTAAGCCTTGAACTCAGGCTGCAGCGCTTCCTTGAAGCAGATCGCTTTAGCGGCGATCACATGCTCCAGCGGGCCACCCTGGGCGCCCGGGAATACCGCGGAGTTCAGCTTCTTCTCGATCTCGGCGTTGGCGCGCGCCAGGATCAGACCGCCACGTGGACCGCGCAGGGTCTTGTGCGTGGTGGTGGTGACCACGTCAGCGAAAGGCACTGGGTTCGGGTAGACGCCAGCGGCGACCAGACCGGCCACGTGCGCCATGTCGACGAACAGGTAGGCGCCGACTTTGTCAGCGATGGCGCGGAAGCGCGGGAAGTCGAGAATCTGCGAGTAGGCAGAGAAACCGGCCACGATCATTTTCGGCTTGTGCTCAACCGCCAGACGCTCGACTTCGTCGTAGTCGATCAGGCCGTTGGCGTCGATGCCGTACTGCACCGCGTTGTACAGCTTGCCGGAGGAGGAAACGCTGGCGCCGTGGGTCAGGTGACCACCGTGGGCCAGGCTCATGCCCAGGATGGTGTCGCCACCTTGCAGCAGGGCCAGGTAGACAGCGGCGTTGGCTTGGGAGCCGGCGTGCGGCTGAACGTTGGCGTAATCGGCGCCGAACAGCTCCTTGGCACGGTCGATGGCCAGTTGCTCAACCACGTCGACGTACTCGCAACCACCGTAGTAGCGCTTGCCCGGGTAGCCTTCGGCGTATTTGTTGGTCAGTACCGAGCCTTGAGCTTCCATCACCGCAGGGCTGGTGTAGTTTTCCGAAGCGATCAGCTCAATGTGCTCTTCCTGGCGCTGAGCTTCTTGCTCCATGGCGGCAAAGAGATCGGCGTCGTACTTGGCAATAGTCAAATCACGGCTGAACATGGCGGTCCTCAAGGATCGGGGGCAGAAAAGGGGGGCATTCTAACCCAATGGGTTTTGGATGGCATATGAAACGACATCATGTCGCAGACAAGTGGCGTTCATGCCAGATGTGCGGTGCTTTTGCCGGCCTGAAAAGATCGCAGCCTTCGGCAGCTCCTACAGTAATCGGGGCTGATTGCGAAGATTGTGATCGACATCAATCCCTGTAGGAGCTGCCGGAGGCTGCGATCTTTTCTTCAGTCGAACATGAACAGGGCGTCGTTACTGAACTGCGCTTCAAACCGGCTCGCCGGCATCGGTCGCCCGAACAGATACCCCTGAACCTCGTCGCAACCATGCTCGCGCAGGAAGTCCAGTTGCTCATGGGTTTCCACGCCTTCGGCGATCACCGCCAGATTGAGGCTGTGGGCCATGGCGATGATTGCGCGAGCGATCTGCGCATCCTGTTCGCCTGACGGCAGTCCGTCGACGAAGGTGCGGTCGATCTTCAGCACGTCGATCGGGAATTGCTTGAGGTAGTTCAGCGACGAATAACCGGTGCCGAAGTCGTCGACCGCGATGCTCAGGCCAAGGTTTTTCAGCCCGGCGAGGATCTGCATCGCCTCGCTGACTTCGCGCATCAGGATACTTTCGGTCAGTTCCAGCTCCAGGCACGCCGGCGGCAGACCGGTTTCCCGCAGAATGGTGGCGATACGCGTACCGAGCTGGCCGTCGGAGAACTGCCGCGCCGAAATGTTCACCGAGACTTTCGGCACGCGCACCCGATTCTGGTGCCAGGTCTTGAGCTGACGGCAGGCTTCGCTGATGACCCAGTCGCCGACGTCGACCACCAGACCCAGCTCTTCCAGCACCGGAATGAAATCCCCCGGCGGCACCAGTCCACGACGCGGATGACGCCAGCGTAGCAGTGCCTCGGCGCCAGTCAGGCGTTTGCCGTCGCCGCTGAATTGCGGCTGGTAATACAGCACGAATTCGTTCTGCTCCAGCGCATGGCGCAGGTCGCTTTCCAGCTCCAGACGTTCCAATGCACTGGCGTTCATGTCGGCCTGATAGAACTGGAAGTTGTTCTTGCCGCGCTCCTTGGCGTGGTACATCGCGGTGTCGGCGTTCTTCATCAACTGGCTGAGTTCGTTGCCATCCTGCGGACTCAGGGCGATGCCGATACTGGCGGTGACAAAGAACTCGCGACCTTCCAGCACGAACGGTCGCACCAGACTGGCGAGAATCTGCTCGGCCACATGAATCGCCCGGTTCAGCGCCATTTCGCGGCTGGAGCGGTGTTGCAGAAGCAAGGTGAATTCGTCGCCGCCCATGCGCGCCACGGTGTCGTCATCGTCGACGCAGGCCAGCAACCGCGTGGCCATGTCTTTCAACATGCGGTCGCCGGCAGCGTGGCCGAGGGAGTCGTTGATCGGCTTGAAGCGGTCGAGGTCGAGGAACATCAGCACCACCCACGACTTCTGCCGTTCGGCCGATTGCAGCGCGGTGTGCAGGCGATCCTGGAACAGTGTGCGGTTCGGCAGGTGGGTCAGGGCGTCGTAGTAGGCGAGGCGGTGGATGCGTTGTTCGCTGGCCTTGCGCTCACTGATGTCGCTGAAAAAACACACGTAACTGGCGAGGTCGCCTTCATCGTCGAGCACCGCAGTGATGCCGACCCACGCCGGGTAATGCTCGCCGTTGCGGCGCTTGAGCCAGACTTCGCCTTCCCAGGTGCTGTGTTGGTGCAATTGCTTGAGCACGTAGCGCAGGTGCGCGTCCTGTTGTTCGTCGACGGTAAGCATGTTCGGCAACTGGTCGAGCACCTCGGACACGGCATAACCGCTGACACGGCTGAACGCCTCGTTGGCTTGCACGATGTAACCGGCCGGGTCGGTGATCAGGATCGCCGAAGTCGAGTGCTCGAATACTGTGGCGGCCATGCGCAGATCTTTTTCGGCGCGGCGCTGCTGGCTGATGTCGCGGCCGACGCCGAGCACGCCTTCGAACGCGCCGTGTTCGTCCCACACCAGCACCAGCCGCAGTTCGATCGGGATCTTGCGGCCGTCGGCGCGCAGGCAGTCGAACAGGAACATCTGCGTCTGCACCTGGCTTCGCAGTTGCGCGAGTTGCTCAGGCTTGTCGAGCGCTTTGCTCACCCGATCCATCAAGGTGTAAATGCCGGATAGCTGTTGCGGGTTGGCAATGGTCGATTGCCAGCCGTTCTGGAAGATCCACTCGGCGTCGTAACCCAGCACCGCCTGCACCGACGGGCTGACGTAGTTCAACGACAGCTTGCTGTCGGTGGAGAAAATCACGTCGCTGATGCTTTCGGCGAGCATCCGGTAGCGCTGCTCGCTGTCGCGCAACGATTCACTGGCCTCGATCTGCTCGGTGATGTCCTTGGCCACACCAATGATTCGCGTGACCTGATCATGCTTGTCGCGGGCCAGCGCCTGCTCACGAATGTCGAAGCGCCGCCACTTGCCGTCGCGATGGCGGAAGCGCAATTGGCACTGCAACAACTGGCTGTAACCGGCGTGCCGCTGCATCTGCCGCGAGCGATGGTAGTAGTCGGCGTCCTCCGGGTGCAGGAGGATTTCCCAGAAGTACTCGCCCATCTGGTGCAGCTCGGAGCGGTTGTAACCGAGGGTCTGGCCGAGGTGGTGGTTGCTGAAAATCATCCGCTGGCTGATCACGTCCTGCACATACAGATGATCCGGCACGGTGCGCACCACGTCCGACCAGAAACCTTCGCGCTCCAGCAACGACAGTTCGATCAGCTTGCGGCTGGTGATGTCGTTGATGCTCAGAATCACCGCTTTATAGTCGTGCTGTTCCTCGGGCAGGCGCAGGACCATCCACAGGTGCTGATCGCGGCCGTTGATATCCGGCAGTCTGATTTCCAGTTCCAGCTGCTTTTGCTGCTGCAGAACGGCGTCGAGCACCTGGTTGCCGATGGCGCATTGATGGTGTGGATGTCCGTCGATCAACAACTGCCAGGCGTGCTCGCAGGAATTGACGTTGAGCAGTTGCAGCGCCACCTGATTGACCTCGGTGACGCGCAGTTCCTGCAGCAGTTGCTGGCGCTGGGCCGGTTGGTCGAGCCAGGCCTTGAGCTGGTCGCTGGTCTGGATCTGTGCCTTGTCGAACACCTGCTTGAGGCCGGACAAATCCAGCACGCACAACGCCACGCCGGTGCCTTCGAAAATGTCCTGATAACGCCGGCGGCCTTCGTGCAACTGACGTTGGCGGCGACGCATGTTGAGCAGCGCGATCACCGGCAACATCGAGAACGCCAGGCCCAGCAGGCATTTGCCGATGAACGCTGGCAGCAGTTCTTCGAGCACCCGCTGACGGTCGAACAGCCCGCGCAATTGCCAGTCGCTGCTGCTCAGCGGCACGGTCAGCACGGTGTTGGCCATGTCGTCAGGGCTTAGCACCCCGGGCCTTGCAGAAGACAGCGCTTCGTCGCGGCTGATGATTTGATGGTTGAGACGGTTTTCCACCAGCCACAACGGGCGGATGCCGGTTTCGCCCAGCTTGGTCAGCGAGTCGAAGAAGGTCGGGGTCAGGCGCAATACCCAGTAGCCGCGCGTGCTGCCGCTGGCCTGATGCAATAACAGGTGCACCACCGAGCCGTCATCGGCATTGCTGAAGTAATGCGCCTGGGCGCGGCTGCGGCGCACCAGTTCAGCGAGGTAATCGACGTCGTGGCTGTCGCTGGCGCTGTCGTTGAGGATTTTCCCGGACGGGCTGAGCAGGGCCAGGCTGCGCAGATCGGGCAGCGATTGCTGGAGCTTGCGCAGCAGCGCCTGCTGTTCGTCGGACGACTGCGGTTGTTCGACGATCGGTAGCAGGTTGAGGGCGATTTGCGCATTCAGCGACATGTTCAGGCTGACCTGCGAGGCGAGGTCGGCGGTGTAGTCGATAGTGTACTGACGCTGGTTTTTCTGGGTCTCGCGCAATTGATCGAGCAGTTGCCAGAACAGCAATGCCAGCAGCAAAAGTACCAGCGTCGCCAACGCACCCTTCAAAGTTCCGCGCAGGGGCGAGCCGGTCCCCGGATTGGACGCGCTCACAGAAGCTGGCGGGGTAACGTTGGACAAGCTGTAATCCTGCGGTTTGGCTGGACTGGCGCGACGTGCACTATAAGCCGGACGCCCGAAGGGCGGCTAGCATGCCTTGAGTTGTGGCGAAGTGCCAGCCCCACTCGGCTGGACTGCCTTCCGTCATTCAGGTAGCTTTGCCGGTTACGCGGGAGCGTTCCAGCTCCTAGAATCAGGTTTTTTTAGCGCGCACGCCTTGATGGCCATCAAGTGATCAAGTGAACGACGCGCATCAGCCTGGCCGGGCATCGCCTGCGCTCCAATCATTCATCTGTCACTGACCCAAGGTTCTCCATGGCTCAATACGTCTTCACCATGCATCGGCTGGGCAAAGTTGTTCCGCCGAAGCGGGAAATCCTGAAAAACATTTCGCTGTCGTTCTTCCCTGGCGCCAAGATCGGCGTACTCGGCCTCAACGGTTCGGGTAAGTCCACGCTGCTGAAAATCATGGCCGGCGTCGACACCGAGTTCGAGGGCGAAGCCCGTCCGATGCCGGACCTGAACATCGGTTATCTGCCGCAAGAGCCACAACTTGATCCGACCAAGACCGTGCGTGAAGTGGTCGAGGAAGCGGTCAGCGTGATCAAGGATGCACAAGCGCGTCTGGACGAGGTCTACGCCGCTTACGCCGATCCGGACGCCGACTTCGACAAGCTGGCTGCCGAGCAGGCCAAGCTCGAAGCGATCCTGCAGGCCAGCGATGGTCACAACCTGGAGCGCCAACTGGAAGTCGCTGCCGACGCCCTGCGTCTGCCGGCCTGGGACGCCAAGGTTGAACACCTGTCCGGTGGTGAAAAACGTCGTGTGGCCCTGTGCCGTCTGCTGCTGTCCGCACCGGACATGCTGCTGCTCGACGAACCGACCAACCACCTGGACGCTGATTCGGTGGCGTGGCTGGAGCACTTCCTGCACGACTTCCCGGGCACCGTGGTTGCGATCACGCACGACCGTTACTTCCTAGATAACGTTGCTGGCTGGATTCTGGAACTCGACCGCGGCGCGGGCATTCCTTACGAGGGCAACTACTCGGGTTGGCTCGAAGCCAAGTCCGATCGTCTGGCCCAGGAATCCAAGCAGCAGTCGGCTCACGAAAAAGCCATGAAGGAAGAACTGGAGTGGGTGCGCAAAGGCGCCAAGGCCCGCCAGTCGAAATCCAAGGCACGTCTGCAGCGTTTCGAAGAAATGCAGTCGCAGGAATTCCAGAAGCGTTCGGAAACCAACGAGATCTACATCCCGGCCGGTCCGCGTCTGGGCGACAAGGTCATCGAGTTCAAGAACGTCACCAAGGGCTACGGCGATCGCGTACTGATCGACAACCTGTCGTTCTCCATGCCCAAGGGCGCCATCGTCGGCGTGATCGGTGGTAACGGTGCCGGTAAGTCGACCCTGTTCCGCATGCTGATGGGCAAGGAAACTCCGGATTCGGGCAGCATCGAAATCGGCGAAACCGTGCAACTGGCCTGCGTGGATCAGAGCCGCGAAGACCTCGACGGCAGCAAGACCGTGTTCCAGCAGATCTCCGACGGTTCGGATCAGATCCGCATCGGCAACTACGAGATCCCGTCGCGCACTTACGTTGGTCGCTTCAACTTCAAGGGCGGCGACCAGCAGAAGTTCGTCAAGGACCTGTCCGGTGGTGAGCGCGGTCGTCTGCACCTGGCGCTGACCCTGAAGGAGGCTGGCAACGTCCTGCTGCTCGACGAACCGTCCAACGACCTCGACGTTGAAACCCTGCGTTCCCTGGACGAAGCCCTGCTGGACTTCCCGGGCGCCGCCATTGTGATCTCTCACGATCGCTGGTTCCTGGACCGCGTCGCGACGCACATCCTGGCGTACGAAGACGACTCGCAAGCAGTGTTCTTCGAAGGCAACTACACCGAGTACGAAGCCGACCGCAAAAAGCGCCTCGGCGAAGCGGCGGCCCAGCCACATCGGGTACGCCACAAGAAGCTGGCCTGATTCGGGTTGGTTGGATGAAAAAGAGCGGAGCCTTCGGGCTCCGTTTTTTTTGCCTGGGTTTTTCAGGTGCAACCGAGTCGAGGCCATCGCGAGCAGGCTCACTCCTACAATTGGAATGCGGTCTCCTGTAGGAGTGAGCCTGCTCGCGATATCGGTGTAACTATTGGTGCATCACTTCAATCTTATCTCCCCATTCAGGTGCAAAACCCGCTCAAAAAACCACCTGATTTATATCCTGTGCACCATTTAATTTCATAACTGCGACATTTTGCGCTGTTCCTGTGCGCAATTCGTTTGTTACAGTCCGGCTCAATCGCTTCCAACGACAATAAATTTGCCGAGACTTTTCCCATGATCGAATCCGTCGAATCCTTCCTCGCCCGCCTGAAAAAACGCGACCCGGATCAACCCGAATTCCACCAGGCTGTCGAAGAAGTCCTGCGCAGCCTGTGGCCGTTTCTCGAAGCCAATCCGCATTACCTGACCTCGGGCATTCTGGAACGCATCTGCGAGCCGGAGCGGGCGATTGTGTTCCGCGTGTCGTGGGTCGACGATCAGGGCAAGGTTCAGGTCAACCGCGGTTTCCGCATCCAGATGAACAGCGCCATCGGCCCGTACAAGGGCGGCTTGCGCTTCCATCCTTCGGTGAACCTGGGCGTGCTGAAGTTTCTCGCCTTCGAACAGACGTTCAAGAACTCCCTGACCTCGTTGCCCATGGGCGGCGGCAAGGGCGGTTCGGACTTCGATCCGAAGGGCAAGAGCGACGCCGAAGTCATGCGTTTCTGCCAGGCGTTCATGAGCGAGCTGTACCGCCACATCGGCGCTGACGTCGACGTGCCGGCCGGCGATATCGGCGTCGGGGCGCGCGAGATCGGTTTCCTGTTCGGCCAGTACAAACGCCTGAGCAACCAGTTCACCAGCGTGCTGACCGGCAAGGGCATGACCTACGGCGGCAGCTTGATTCGGCCGGAAGCCACCGGTTTCGGCTGCGTGTACTTCGCTGAAGAAATGCTCAAGCGCCGCGAGCAGACCGTCGAAGGCAAGCGCGTGGCGATCTCCGGTTCCGGCAACGTCGCCCAGTACGCAGCGCGCAAGGTCATGGACCTGGGCGGCAAGGTGATTTCGCTGTCCGACTCCGAAGGCACGCTGTACTGCGAATCGGGCCTGAGCGAGGAACAGTGGCAGGCGTTGCTTGAACTGAAAAACGTCAAACGTGGACGCATCAGCGAATTGGCCACGGCGTTCGGTCTGGAATTCCGCGCCGGTCAGTTGCCGTGGTCGCTGCCGTGCGACATCGCGCTGCCCTGCGCCACGCAAAACGAACTCGATGCCGAATCTGCTCGTACGCTGCTGCGCAACGGCTGCGTGTGTGTGGCCGAAGGTGCGAACATGCCGACTACGCTTGCGGCTGTGGATATCTTCATCGAGGCCGGCACCCTGTTTGCCCCGGGCAAGGCATCGAACGCCGGCGGGGTCGCGGTCAGCGGCCTGGAGATGTCGCAGAACGCGATGCGCCTGCTGTGGACGGCCGGCGAGGTGGACAGCAAGCTGCACGCGATCATGCAGTCGATCCACCATGCCTGCGTGCATTACGGCGAAGAGAACGGACGGATCAACTACGTCAAAGGCGCGAACATCGCCGGCTTCGTCAAAGTCGCCGATGCGATGCTCGCGCAGGGTGTGGTTTAAGCCGGTTCGATGCGAATCACTTCAATCAGCTGATCGCCGGCGGGGCGCTGCCACAGCACTTCGTCATTGAGCCGGGCACCTAGCAGTGCCCGACCCAGCGGCGAAGCCCAGTTGATCAGGCCCTGACTGGCGTCGGCCTGATCCTCACCGACCAGTTGCACCCGACTTTCGGTGTCGTGTTCGTCGGCGTAGGTCACCCAGCTGCCGATCTGCACCTTGTCGGTGGAAGTCGCGGGAGCAGCGACCTGTGCACTGGCGAGGCGTTGGTTGAAGTAGCGCAAATCTCTTTCGAGATCGGCCTGACGCTGTTTGTCGGCTTGTTCGCCCTTGGCCGATTGCTCGGCGTGCAGGGCTTGCAGTTCGGCGACTTTGGCCTGCAACTGCGCCAATCCTTGGGGGGTGACGTAATTGGGCTGCGCACTGACCTGCCGTTCGACGGGCTGATCGGCTTGGGCGGCGGCGTTATCTTCGTTGACGAAAGCGCGACTCATGGTGTCCTCCTGTTATAGGAATTGGGCCATGGTCGCCGGCATTTGGTTTCACTGGATGTCTGGAAGCGACCTATTGCGAGCGATAAGCCCGCCCGGCGTCCTGATCTTTCTGTTGCTGCCAGGCGCGCTCGCGTTCGTCCCAGTGCTCATTGCGATACTCTTCGCGATCCTTGTTTTCCAGCATTGCCTGACACTGGCGGAAGCCGTCGGTCCAGCCTTCGGCGTATTGCTTGTCCTTGAGATAGCGCGGCACGTTCTTGCGGAACTCGCCGCTGATCGAACCGGCGGCTTGCCGGCCACTGATGCAGCCATCGTCAAAACCGTCGGCGAAGGCCGGTGGATAACCTTTGGCGATCAAGTCTTCGTGGGTGGTCTGGCAACCCCCGAGCAACAGCAAAATACCCAGCAAACCCGCACACCGCCACATCGCACTCTCCCGCGCCGATTTTCGGCTTATGGGGAAAGTCTAGAAGGTGATTCGTCGGACGTTGGTGAAAGGCATGTAGGTAATTCGTTGAACACCACAAATCCCTGTAGGAGTGAGCCTGCTCGCGATAGCAATTTACCAGTCACTGTTGCTGTGTCTGACCTACCGCTATCGCGAGCAGGCTCACTCCTACATGGGGCTAGGTTCCGGATCAGTAGTGATACCACTTCACCTCAAGCATCACCTCGGTTTCCGGCGTCGCCACATGACTGAACTCACGCTGCGCCGTCAGGCGCAAACCGAGGTTGCGTGACAGCTCCCACTGCTGGTTCAGGCTCAGGCTGCGGCGTACTTCGCCGTTGGTGAAGTAATCGCCCTTGGCTTCGACGCTGAGATTGCCCAACGGGTTTTTCCACAGCACGCCGGTGTTGAAGCCTGCGGCCGGCGTGACGAATCCGGCGAAGTCATTGTTGTGCTCGATACGCACCGTGCCAAGGGCAAAGCCGAGCGTGTCTTCGCCTAACTGCCAAGTACCGCCACCACCACCGTTGACGTGGCTGACCAGGTTTTCGTCATCATGCTTGCCCGGTACGCGCTCGAGGCCGCCGGTGACTTGCCAAGACAGTGGTTGCAGCAACTCATTGCGCGGGGTCAGCGAGCGGATGGTCGCCAGGTCCAGTTGCTGGAATTGCCACTGATTGCCTTCATACTGGCGCAGCTTCATCTGCAGGATTTCGATCTGCGCGCCAAGGGGGAAGCTTTCGGCGTTGTCGTTGAGATCGTGATAGGCCATGCGCAAACCGTACTCGCCGAAGGCACGATCGCCCCGTGTGCCGACGCCGGCCTGCCAGGTGCGTGATTCGTGGCCGTCTTCGGGCAGCCCCGGTTGCGGGATCTGCAGCTCCGGCGCCGGGTTCTTGTTGATCGCCCGCAGCAGATCGAAGCTGCGCTGCGACCGTTGCGCATCACGCTCCTGACCGTTGGCGCGGTAGCGTTCCAGACGATACGCGGCGTCGATGATCAGCGCCTGACGATCCCGGGGCAGGGCCTTGAAGGTCGGCTCCTGCAACACCTGTTGATCGGCGCTGACTTTCAGCACCCATTGCTGTTCTTCCTTGTTCAACGGCTCGGCGCGGCTGAGCAATTCACGCTCGCGTGACGGGCGATATTCGATGCTTTCCACCAGCCCGGCTTCCTTCACGGCTTTGACCGTGTCGGTGGGGATGGCGGTCAGCGGGAATTGCTCGGTCAGGCGCAGGCTCGGGCGCGCCACCTGCAGCAGTTCGAGCAGGCGATAGGAGCAGTTTTCGTCGAAGAAGAAATAGTCGAACTGGATCTGCTTCAGCTCCCACACATGCTCGACCATGCGTGCGGTTTCTGCTTGTGTCAGGTTCAGCCGGTATTCCCACAGGTCGCGGTTTTCCAGGCTGCGGTACTCGGAGAGTTTTTCCTGGTAGGGCACCAGCGCAAACAGCCCCGGATAGCCGCCCATCAAGCCTTTCCAGGCATATAGGATGCTGTTGTCCGAGCCTTCGATGTAGGCGCCGAAGTTGATCGCATAACTCAGCAGCGAGGTCTTGTCGGCCTGCACGTCGGCCTGATCGATACGCAACAGGGTGTGGCCAAACATTGAAGACGGGCTGTTGAGGTAGGCCGCCGGGAAGATCATCACCGCGCTGTGTGGCGAGACGTCCTTGAACCACTTGTTGAATTCGGCGCAATCGGGGGCGGGCAGGTCGCTGAGGTTGAGCTGCGCTTTCAGCCAGCGGGTGCGCGCCGGGTAGACGCATTGCGCATGCTGCTCGCCGAGACTGGCGGGGGCGTACAGTGCCTGCACGGTGGCAGCCAGTTCATGGTCGGGGTGTTCGTTGCCATCGGGCGCAAGAAAGAATTTCCTGTCGCTGACATAGCTGCGCCAGCCACCAAGCTTGGCGGTTTCGTAATGACCGAGGGAAATCCAGAAGCGGTCGTTGGCCAGTTGCTGCAAACGTTGAGGGTCGATGTGAGGCGCGGCGGACAGCGGGGCGCAGACACAGAGCGCCAGCCAGGCAAGGCGTTTGAGCATAAGTGGCAACTTAAGTCGAAAGAAAGACAAAGACCCCAGGCATTAATGCCGATCAGTCAAACCCGCACCAACCCTGTGGCGAGGGAGCTTGCTCCCGCTGGGGCGCGCAGTGGCCCCGCTTTGAAAACCGGGAGCGCTGCGCACTCCAGCGGGAGCAAGCTCCCTCGCCACAGGGCTCGGCACATGTCACAACTGACTTGCATTGCTCAAAAAGGGTGGGCCATAAAAAAACAAAACCCGCTTCCCGAAAGAAGCGGGTGGGGTCGAGCTTAAGCCTGAGTTGCGTACTTGGCCAGACGTGGGTCTGATTTCAGAACGGCCAGGGTGTTGGTATGCACGTCTTCGGCGGTTACGTCAGCCTTGCTGAAGATCTGCTGGAAGTGCTCGTGAGTGACAGCAGCGAAGTGCGCACGGTCTTCCGGCGCAACGCCCAGTACCACGGCATAGGTCGTCAGCGCTTCGCCGTTGCCCTTGGCCATGTCTTCGGACAGCTCGTTCATCATGCCATTCATGGCGAACCAGGATTTACCGCCGTAGGTCAGCGACGCGTTGGTCGAGCAACCGTTGGTGCCGGAAGTCATACCGAACGTAGCGTTACCGGAGGTGCCGTTAGTGGTGGATGCCAGGAAGTGTGCCGGGGTGCCACGCTGACCTTCGAACAGCATGTTGCCCCAACCGCAATCCGGGCCACCCGGGGCTTGCGCCATGGCGTTGATGGAAACAGCGGTGAAGAGAGTACCGAGAAGAATCCGTTTCATAGCTTTGTTCTCTTTGTGTGCATACCAATGGACAGGGTTCTGACCCCCAGGCTCTGTGATAACAGACCCCTGAAGCGCCAGTGGGCCGGTATTAGTTCCAGCCGCGCAGTTTGGAGTTTAGGCACGTTCCGGGGGTTCCGTGATTTTTTACAAAAGATTTGGCGATAACCCCGGATTCACGGGGGGCGAAGCGGGATGGCCCGGTTGTCTATGCTTTGTCGTGTGGCGCGCCTTGCCAGTGGGGCACGGGCAGCGCCAGAATGCCGCTATCTGCCCCGCCTGATTGTTAAGGAAGCCCGATGCCTGATCCTGTTGCTGCCAGCCTGCGTATAGCGCCCGAAGCGCTGACTCGTCCGTTTTCCGCTGAACAGTTCAGCTTCACTACCACCAATGATCTGGAGCCCTTTCGCGGTGTGCTCGGCCAGGAACGTGCGGTCGAAGCCTTGCAGTTCGGTGTGGCCATGCCACGCCCCGGTTACAACGTATTTGTCATGGGTGAACCGGGCACCGGCCGGTTTTCGTTCGTCAAACGCTACCTGAAGGCCGAAGGCAAACGCCTGCAGACCCCGGCGGACTGGGTCTACGTCAACAATTTCGATGAGCCGCGCGAACCGCGAGCGCTGGAACTGCCTTCGGGAACGGCCGCTGCGTTCATCGGCGATATCAACGGGCTGATCGACAACCTGCTGGCGACTTTCCCTGCGGTGTTCGAACACCCGTCCTACCAGCAAAAGAAAAGCGCCATCGACCGCGCCTTCAACCAGCGCTACGACAAGGCGCTGGACGTCATCGAGCGTCTGGCCCTTGAGAAAGACGTCGCCCTGTACCGTGACAGCAGCAATATCGCCTTCACCCCGATGCTCGAAGGCAAGGCGCTGGACGAGGCCGAGTTCTCGCAATTGCCGGAAGCCGAGCGTGAGCGTTTCCACGAGGACATCTCCGGCCTCGAAGAACGCCTGAACGAAGAACTCGCGAGCCTGCCGCAGTGGAAGCGCGAGTCGAACAATCAGCTGCGTCAGCTCAACGAAGAAACCATCACCCTGGCCTTGCAGCCGTTGCTCTCGCCGTTGTCCGAGAAGTACGCGGAGAACGCCGCGGTCTGCGGCTACCTGCAAGCGATGCAGGTGTATCTGCTGAAAACCGTGGTCGAGCAACTGGTCGACGACAGCAAGACCGACGCCGTGGCGCGCAAGCTGCTCGAAGAGCAATACGCGCCGAGCCTGGTGGTGGGCCATCCGGCCAGCGGCGGTGCGCCAGTGGTTTTCGAGCCGCACCCGACTTACGAAAACCTGTTCGGGCGCATCGAGTACACCACCGATCAAGGTGCGCTCTACACGACTTATCGCCAGTTGCGCCCGGGTGCACTGCACCGTGCCAACGGCGGCTTCCTGATTCTTGAAGCGGAAAAAATGCTCAGCGAGCCATTCGTGTGGGATGCGCTGAAGCGGGCCCTGCAATCGCGCAAGCTGAAGATGGAATCACCGCTGGGCGAGATGGGCCGTTTCGCCACCGTGACCCTCAACCCGCAGCACATTCCGTTGCAGGTCAAAGTGGTGATCATCGGTGCGCGGCAGTTGTACTACACGCTGCAGGATCTGGATCCGGACTTCCAGGAGATGTTCCGCGTACTGGTCGACTTCGACGAAGACATCCCGATGGTCGACGAAAGCCTGGAGCAGTTCGCCCAGTTGCTGAAAACCCGCACTTCGGAAGAAGGCATGGCGCCGCTGACGGCTGATGCGGTGGCGCGTCTGGCGACCTACAGCGCAAGGCTGGCCGAGCATCAGGGGCGTTTGTCGGCGCGGATCGGCGATCTGTTCCAACTGGTCAGCGAGGCGGATTTCATTCGTCACCTGGCCGGTGATGAAATGACCGATGCCGGGCACATCGAGCGTGCGCTGAAAGCCAAAGCCACTCGCACTGGCCGCGTATCGGCGCGGATTCTCGACGACATGCTCGCCGGGATCATCCTGATCGACACCGACGGCGCCGCGGTTGGCAAGTGCAACGGGCTGACTGTGCTCGAAGTCGGTGATTCGGCGTTTGGTGTGCCGGCGCGGATTTCCGCCACGGTGTACCCGGGCGGCAGCGGTATCGTCGACATCGAGCGCGAGGTCAACCTTGGGCAACCGATCCACTCCAAGGGCGTGATGATTCTCACCGGGTATCTGGGCAGCCGTTACGCCCAGGAATTCCCGCTGGCGATCTCCGCGAGCATCGCGCTGGAGCAATCCTACGGTTATGTCGATGGCGACAGTGCGTCGCTGGGCGAGGCGTGCACGCTGATTTCGGCGCTGTCGAAAACTCCGCTCAAGCAGTGCTTTGCGATCACCGGTTCGATCAACCAGTTCGGTGAAGTGCAGGCGGTCGGTGGGGTCAACGAGAAGATCGAAGGTTTCTTCCGTCTCTGCGAAGCCCGCGGGCTGACCGGCGAGCAAGGCGCGATCATTCCGCAGGCCAACGTCGCCACGCTGATGCTCGACGAGAAGGTGCTGGCGGCGGTGCGCGCCGGGCAGTTCCACGTGTACGCGGTGCGTCAGGCAGACGAGGCGTTGAGCCTGTTGGTCGGCGAGCCGGCCGGTGAGCCGGATGCTGACGGTCAGTTCCCTGAGGGCAGCGTCAATGCGCGCGTGGTCGAGCGTCTGCGGGTGATTGCCGAGATGATCAGTGAAGACGATCTGAAAGAGGCCGAGAAGGAATTGGCGCAGGAGGCGTTGGCAGAGGCCAAACCAGCTTAAAAAGTCTGGAGCAAATCCTGTGGGAGCGAGCTTGCTCGCGAAGGCGGCATACCAGTCGACATTTAGTTGCCTGAACATCCGCATTCGCGAGCAAGCTCGCTCCCACAGTTGTTTTCCAGATTGATTTTTGCGGTGATCATCAGGAAAAGTGCCACTACTCTGACGTCAATATTCACACAATGACCATTCGGCGCCTTCTGGTTCCATCCGGCTTGCGCGGCGGACTTTTCTTCTATTCTCAGCTCAAGGACATCGACAGTATCACTGGATCGAAACAGCCTTCGCGTGAAGGCTGAATACAGGTTTTACCGAGGGTCGCCGCCATGTCGCGCAACCTCTGCCTCACCCGTCAATGCCTGGGTCTTGTGACCCGCATCGAATGCGCCATCAAACCGCTGGCCGGCGATAACGGCATGTGGACCTTGCTCTTCGCTGCCGGCATGGCCGGTGAACAACCTTCCGCCATCAAGGCTCAGGGCCCGTTTCACGGGCCGGTCGCCGCCGAGTCGATTCTCGACACCATTGTTGAAAGCCTGACGATGCACGGTTACGAGCTGGCCGACGATCCGCAGATCTGGAGCCTGCACCTGCAAGCCCAGCTGCGCCAGATCAATGGCGGGCGTGGGCGTACGGTCGGCGTGTTCGACCACTAGGCGCAATCATGGCGCGGTGTCGGACTGCTGCGCCTTGTCGAGCTTGACCTCAAAGCCGTATTGAACGGTATTGAGTTCGGTTCTCTGATAGGTCTCCACATGCGTTGGACGGCCATAGAAGTAATGCACGCCGAACAGCGCCGGACCATCCGCACTCGCGTCGTGACTGACCGAAAGAATCTGTTTCAGGTAGTTACCGCTGTCGTCCTTGACGAAGAATCGCCAGGCGTTGGCCGGGAACAGTTTCAAGTCCACCACCAGCATGTTGTTCTTGATCTCCAGGCCTTTGGGCAAGGATCTGGCGTCGTAGGTTTGCTTGTCGACGGTCGCGAGAAACAACGGCATCGAGCCCACGGCAATCGCCGGGGTTTCCGGGAACAGGTTCAAATCGTAAGTGATCGTCGCTTGCAGCGGATCGACCTGATACGCCTCGGGCGGCAGTTCGATCGGCTCATCGAGTTTGCCACTGCGTTTCTCGGTGAAGAAGGTCACGGGACTCTCGCCGGGGCTGAAGTCATCGCCGAGCAGCTCATCGTTGAAGGTTCGACGGTGAGAGAACTCGATGCGTGCAGCGCTCGGATCCTCCACGGACTGATGGATGCGGATGCCGGCCTTCAACGCTTCCTCGGTGAGGCTCGCGCCCTTGAGCCAGTTCGGCGCCAGGTCGTCATAGACGACCACCGCCGGGTCCAGCGGCTGGATGGCTTTTTCGGTGGTGTGCTGACTGAAGGTGCGCACCGGCAGGTCCAGCGCCTTGCGAGTCACGGTTGCCGATGAGAAATCGAGCACGCTGACTTCCAGGGTATCGATGGGGCCATTGAAGTAGACCTTGTTGTAGCGGCGCGGATGCTGCTGCTCGAAGGTCTGCTGTTCGTCCTCGAGCTGTTTTTCCAACGCCTCGCTCCAGGTTTTCTGCTGTTGCAGATGCGCCAGTTGTTTCTCGTAGAAGGCGACTTGTGCCGGGCTCTCGTTGATCGAACCGGCGCGCACCAGGTATTGCCCGCTGGGGTCGCGGGCCTGAACGATGACTGGATTGAGCTGCGCACCCTCGACCTCAGGTGCCAATGGCAGGCTGTTGCTGAATTCGACTTCGGCGTAGTTCTTTTCAAGCTTCAGCAGAGTGACGCTGAGGTTGTCGTCGGTGCGGGTCTGGCCGACATCCTTCTGGTTCAGGTTGAAGCTGAACAAGCGACGCGGCGCGATGACTTCGACTTTGCCTTGCAGGCTCACCGGTTGTGGCTGGCTCTTCTTGTCCACGTCCAACCCTTCGATGAACGGGTAGGTCACGGTCAGGTCATCGGGGTTGTTGACGTTGGAACTGGACGGGCTCAACTGAATGCCGGGATCGGTTTCCGACCACTCCGGCTGATAAGCGATCACGCGCTTGTTGCTTAGGGTCACCGACTGCCATTCCACGCCATGCGGGAACAGGAAACCGCCGGGAATGTTAAGGTTGAAGGGGAACACCGGTTGCAGGTCAGTGAGGTAGTCGGAACTGGCGTCCTTGTGCAGCACGAACAGCCCGTTGATAAAGGTATCGACCAGCGCCTGCGGCGAAGGGTAGTGCTTGAGGATGCCGAGCGTGTCTTCGCCGTAGACGGTTTTCAGCGGGGTGCTGTCGAGCTTGAGCTGCGCGCGTTCGAGCAGCAGCAGCGAACCGCCGAGTTCTGTTACGGCGTCCTTGAGTTTCGGGTCGGTGATGGCGTCCAGTGAGTGTTCGAACGTTGCCGTCTTCGCGTCGAGGCTGACCGAGGGTTTTTTCTCTTCGCCGGGCGAGCAGCCACCCAGCAGCAGAGCGAGGCAAATTCCGGCAGTCGTCAACGGTAATCGCACATGCATTTCCAGTCGTCCTGTCCACTTTCGCTAGGCGGTCAATGGTTTGGACAGTAGCAGAAAAAAAATCACCTACACACGCAGGTTGCAGTGATTGGAGGTGCGAGCCGGGCGGTTTCTGGTCGTCACGGGCGGCTGGTATACTCGCCGCCGATTTCAATCCTTATTGTGTGAGAGTCAATGGAACGCTTTATCGAAAATGCAATGTACGCCACGCGCTGGCTGCTGGCGCCGATCTATATCGGGCTGTCCCTCGGGCTGCTGGCGCTGGCATTGAAATTCTTCCAGGAAGTGTTTCACGTCATTCCCAACGTGTTCTCCATGGCCGAATCGGATCTGATCCTGGTGCTGCTGTCGCTGATCGACATGGCGCTGGTGGGCGGCCTGCTGGTGATGGTGATGATTTCCGGCTACGAGAACTTCGTGTCCGAGCTGAACATCGACGAAGGCAAAGAGAAGCTCAGCTGGCTGGGCACCATGGATTCCTCGTCGCTGAAGATGAAAGTGGCGGCGTCGATCGTGGCGATTTCCTCGATCCATCTGCTGAGGATCTTCATGGATGCCAAGAACGTCGATCCCGAGCACCTGATGTGGTACGTGATCATCCACATGACCTTCGTGATCTCGGCGTTTGCCATGGGCTATCTGGACAAGCTCACCAAGCACTGATCATTGGCTGATCGCTGCAAAAACACCGCCCGTCTGTTGCGAAACAGACGGGCGGTGTCGTTTGTGGCTTGTGCTTTGGTGCGCGCGGGCATATCCCTGTAGAGGTCCTGGCTCGCCACCGCACGAGGTGCGTTCATGAACCTGCAAGAATTGAATGCGTTTGCCATCGCCAGAAAGGTCGATGAGCTGAACCTGATCTCCATGGAGGGCGGACTTTATCTGCTCGAGGCGCGGATGCATGGGGCGGCGTATCCGCTGAGTGATCCCAAGGGCAACATGCTGATGTTGCGTTCGGTGGAGCATGCGCGGGATGTGCTGCATAACTTTCCGGTGCTGCCGTTCAACCTTGTGCACACCTCGGTGCACGATGAAATGTGCGGCCTGGGCGCCAGTGGCGAAGAAAGCCTGAAAGTGCCGCTGGCCTGGCGCTCGGCCCTGTAGGCCTTGCGTCCCATCCTCTGGGCATCTGTGCTAGTCTGCTCGCCCTTTTTCATGTAGGGCTTTTCGGAGGGGTTTGTAAGAATATTTCCTTCCGGATCGCCCCAGAGCGGAGCATTGTCATGTCCGAAGTAAATCTGTCCACCGACGAAACCCGCGTCAGCTACGGTATTGGCCGTCAGCTGGGTGACCAGCTGCGCGACAACCCGCCACCGGGTGTTAGCCTGGACGCGATCCTGGCCGGTCTGACCGACGCATTCGCCGGTAAGGAAAGCCGTGTTGGCCAGGAAGAAATGTCCGCCAGCTTCAAGGTTATCCGCGAAATCATGCAAGCCGAAGCCGCCGCCAAGGCTGAAGCTGCTGCCGGCGAAGGCCGTGCGTTCCTGGCTGAAAATGCCAAGAAAGAAGGCATCACCACCCTGGCTTCCGGTCTGCAATTCGAAGTGCTGACCCAGGGCGAAGGCGCCAAGCCATCCCGTGAAGACACCGTGCGTACTCACTACCACGGCATGCTGATCGACGGCACCGTGTTCGACAGCTCCTACGATCGTGGTCAGCCAGCGGAATTCCCGGTAGGCGGCGTGATCGCCGGCTGGACCGAAGCCCTGCAACTGATGAACGCCGGCAGCAAATGGCGCCTGTACGTGCCGAGCGAACTGGCTTACGGCGCCCAAGGCGTTGGCAGCATCCCGCCGCACAGCGTTCTGGTATTCGACGTCGAGCTGCTGGACGTTCTGTAATGCCTGGCCTGCCTTGATGGCGGGCTAATGTAGGAGTGAGCCTGCTCGCGATGGCGTCTGTTCAGTCGACTGCTCAGTTGCCTGATAGGCCACTATCGCGAGCAGGCTCACTCCTACAGTTTGTTGGGGCTTCATATTTCGATCTTGTGATGCAGCTCATTGGTCGGGCGCAAGGCCCGGGCATAGCAGAACAGGAACAGATTGCGCACCAGCTCCTTGAGCACCAGCGGTTCGCTGGAATTCAGGCTGCTGACGTCCAGATCACCCTGATCCTGCAGCTCATGCAGGGCTTCTTCTTCCAGTACCGCACAGACTTCGCCGGTTTCCCGATGCAGGATCCTGAGGTACGGATGTGGGCGATCCAGCCAGGCGTCGATCAAATAAGTCATGGGTCTCATCTCCTTGAAAGGTTTCAATGAGAATAATTCTTATTCGTCAAATAGCAAGTGCCTATTGGCGGAATGCGATTTTTTCCGGGTAAAGATTGCGTAAGGTCAAATCGGCTGGCGTCTGGCTATTACGCGAGAATGCGGGAGGGGAAAGCGGGGAGGGCAATTCACCATCCCGCGGCGGGCGCGGGATGGATGACAGCAGGATCAGACCTTTCTGACGAACTCGGACTTGAGTTTCATCGGGCCGATGCCATCGATCTTGCAGTCGATGTCGTGGTCGCCATCGCACAGGCGGATGTTCTTGACCTTGGTGCCGACCTTGACCACCAGCGAGGTGCCCTTGACCTTCAGGTCCTTGATCACGGTGATGGTGTCGCCGTCCTGCAGCACGTTGCCGACCGAATCTTTCTTCACGGCATCATCGGACGTCACTTCGGCTTCGCCATTGGCCGACCACTCGTGGGCGCACTCAGGGCAGATCAGTTGGGCACCGTCTTCGTAGGTGTATTCGGAATTGCATTTCGGGCAGGGTGGCAACGTGCTCACTAAGGCTCCTTGGTAGGGGATCGCTAAAAGTCGCACATTGTATAGGGTTTTCTTTGTATGGGGAGCTGAAAGCAAAAGATCGCAGCCTTCGACAGCTCCTACAGATGATTTGAGTAGGAGCTGCCGAAGGCTGCGATCTTTTGATCTTGCTTCAGCGATATCAGTGCGTGCGGGCGACTGCAAACTCGCTCAGTTCTACCAGTGCATCGCGGTATTCGCTGGCCGGCAGCGCGTCGAGGCACTTGATCGCACGGGCCACGTAGTCGCGGGCCAGTTGTGCGGTGTACTCCAGCGAACCCGAGGCTTCCACGGCGATGCGGATGCTTTCCAGGTCTTCGATCCCGCCTTTCTGGATCGCCTGGCGCACCAGAGCAGCCTGCTCCGGCGTGCCTTCACGCATGGTGTAGATCAGCGGCAGGGTCGGCTTGCCTTCGGCCAGATCGTCACCGACGTTCTTGCCCAGGGTCTCGGCGTCGCCCTTGTAGTCCAGCAGGTCGTCGACCAGCTGGAACGCCACGCCCAGGTGATCACCGAAGGTGCGCAGGGCTTCGCTCTGCTCGGCGGTGGCACCGGCCAGTGCGGCAGCGCTGTGGGTCGAAGCTTCGAAGAGCATCGCGGTCTTGCCGCGGATGACTTCCATGTAGGTTTCTTCGGTGGTGCTGGCGTCGCGTACCTTGGACAGCTGCAACACTTCGCCTTCGGCGATAATGCGCGTGGCCTGGGACAGGATCTTCATCACCGGCATCGAACCCAGCTCGACCATCATTTCGAACGAGCGCGAGTACAGGAAGTCGCCGACAAGTACGCTTGGGGCGTTGCCCCACATGGCGTTGGCGGTCGAGCGGCCACGGCGCATGCCGGACATGTCGACCACGTCGTCATGCAGCAGGGTCGCGGTGTGCAGGAATTCGATGGTGGCGGCCAGCAGACGCAGGTCATCGCCTTCGCGGCCCAGCGCCTTGCCACACAGCAGCACCAATAAAGGACGCAGGCGTTTACCGCCGGCCGAGGTGATGTAATCGCCGATTTTCGATACCAGCGGCACTCGGGAAGTCAGCTGCTTCTTGATGATGCCGTCGACGGCGCTAAAATCGTCCGCCACCGCGCGGTAGAAAGCTTGGGGTTGCATCAGCGACAGTTGCTCCAGAAGGGTTGCGCGGCATGCTAGGACCCCCACCGGGGCCTGTCAAGGCGCGATGGACGGCCACTTGCGTGACTCTCGATGCTTGCGTACAATCGCGCACCCTGAACTTCCTGGGCAGCACCTGCCTTACGCAATTGCACTTGGGCCGTTCCAGCCCCATGCAGCCATGCCAGCCAATACCTCTTCTTATAAAGAGCTGGGTGAGCAGGATTATCGGAGAAATACCATGTACGCAGTTATCGTTACCGGCGGTAAGCAATACAAGGTCGCTTATG